>NZ_JBBOVL010000002.1:0-40528 GCF_038006565.1 Staphylococcus sp. FSL W8-0304
ATGACTAAACAACGATTTACAAAACTATATAAATTCTTATTCGAAGATTCCACATTTAACAAACTATCAATAAAAGCTAAATTGCTTTATGCATTAATAACCGAACGTCAAAACTTATCTAAGTTAAGTGCCAAACAACATGGTATTCAATCACAATTTATTGATGCTAACGGACGTTTATTCTCAATTTATACTAATAAAGAACTTATGAATAAAATTAATATATCTGAACCTACTGTCATTAACCTAAAAAAGCAACTCATTGCATTTGGTTTATTAGAAGAAATACGTCTTGGAAAAAATAAACCGAATCGCTTATATCCTAAAAAACCTTATGATGAATATTTCTATGTTCATGATGTTGATGAATTTTATCGGTTACCACATTCATTATTTTCTAATCCTAAATATAAGAATCTTAAAGCTGAGACAATTGTCGCTTACGCTGTTTACCTAAGCCGTTATGAATATAGTGTATACAAAAATCATTTTTCGGATAAAAGTGGTGAAATATATTGCCATTTTTCTAATGAGAAAATGGCTGAATTCTTAGGTGTTAGCACACGAAAAGTAGAGCGTATTAAAAAAGAACTTGTAGTTTCTGGTTTGATGATTAACAAACGTGCAACATTTGGAAAAGCAAATAATTTATATATTAAACTCCCTAAACCTTTTCATATAAAGGAACTAAAAAATTGTCGGGTTCGGAACTTAAAAATTGTCGGTACTGGAACTAAAAAATTGTCGGATTCGGAACTTAAAAATTGTCGCACTAATAATACTGATATTAGTAATACTGATGTTAGTGACACTAATATTAGTGATACGAATGATTTGAATGATACATATGAAATAAATAAAAATACTAATTATCATTCGAATCATACAAATCATGAATACACTGAATTTAATAATGATGCTTTAAAATTTCAAGTACTTGAGGAACTACCACAACAAATTAAAGAATACTTAAATAAATTTGAAATTAGAGAAATTCGTATTATTAAAAGTGTCTTACTCAAAGGTAAAAAATCGTTTAATAGTAATCATGATACATTCTATCGTTTAGAAGATTTTGAGTTTGAAATTGTGAGCGTCTTAAAACGATTTAAAGCAATGTTAATACAAAAAAATGAAAGTGTAGATGCAATGCAAGGTTATCTTATGCAATCAATTAAAGCTGAATTAGAAGAAGCACATGCATTGAACATGCGTCGTCAAAATATAAAACAACATAATATTTTTAATCAATAATTGAATAATGTGACAATAATCAAGTCATGACTTATAGAATGATGGAGGTTTTAATATGTTAACACCATTCATTGCTGGGGCAGTTCCTATATTAGTCCTAATAGCTATCGCAAAAATAGGTCAGATTATAAAACAAAGTAAGAAACATTAGTAAAAGTTTAAATTTGGATTACGCTTTTTATCCAACCCGTGCCAAGTGCTTAAATTTTATGAATTGTTTTATAATGAAAAACTAAAGTGAAGGTTCTGTTGCAAAGTTAAAATTATATGCACATCTATACAAAACTATAAAAGCAAATATTGTTTTAACAGTAAAGAGTTTTGTTAGTATTAATTATTTTTCGTTTTTCAGTATAAATATTACATGTTTTTTAACTTTGCAACAGAACCATTAGTTTGGTATTCTTACTATAAAACAGGAAAAAATACCTCATTCCAGAACACGGTGTTTGGTTAGAACCTAGTATAGTCGCACCATATTCATACGTTAACAAAGACGATGTTAAACACAACGGATTTAAATTTGTAGATAATAAATGGTAATTGTTTAAAGACTAAATCTATTGAGGTTTAGTCTTTAAATCTTTAGAACAGCCATTTTTATTTTCTTCTTCTCCTTTTACTTTCTTTTCTTTATAGTCATAATAGTAATATTTAAAAGAACCATTTTCCTTATCTCTGTACTCTATTAAATAGTTTCTATCACCTGGCAAATTACCAAAACTTTTTTTAATTTAACTTCTTCTTTCGGTTTTTTTTCAACATTAACCAAATATGAATAAACTTTACTCTCTGTATATTCAAACTTTATAAAAAAACAATAAACCTAATATCAATGGAACTATTAAAATAAATATAATTATTAACTTTCTAATATTCATCTAATCCCTCCCAAATATACACATAATAAATATAGTTATAATCAATGTAGAGAATACATTTTTAAGATAATAAATCTCTGCTAAAAATATATAATCAGAAAATTTTAATACTAAAAAGACAATTATAAAAATTAAAACACTTAAAATTAATTCTTTTATCATAATTAAACCTCTTTTTTATTAATTAATCATATAACCAAACAACACGCCCAAAGCAACTATAATCATTATAAATTTTTATAACAAAAATCTTAAAACTTAATTGCATTATTCCAATTCCTCTATTTGTCGACAATGCTGCGCTCCTTAATAATCCTAAAGCTGTCCATCGGTCGATTTAATAGCTGACGCTATCCTCCCGCTGGCGCTTTTAGTCTAATTAAGGGCTCTCATCGACAAATAGATTTTCTCGGCATAAATGCGTATTCTACTTGATGAAAGTAATTTAAACTTATTATTTCACTTGAACTTTTTATTTCTTTTAGATTTTTTATAATATAATTTATTTAAAAACGTGCTATCTGCTGTATACGAAGCTGCATCTCCTCCGAAACAACTAATAATAAAGGAAATAATGGTAACTATAACTTTTCTTAAAATTTTCATTTTTAAACCCCTTTTATTTTAATTACTAAAAATCATTGTATTACTCTATTTCTTGTTTTTATTCTTCTTCAATACAAAAGTGAGTGGCGTCATAAATATTGAAAAAATCAATGCAGAAATTAAATTGGTATATAAATCAAGTTCAGTTGGAAACATTAATTGCATTACTAAATCAAATAATGATTTCAAAACAACAAACGAAATCAAATAATATAAGAAATATAAAACAACTTTCAAAATTAAGCCTCCTTTTCCAAAAAACTTTAGCACATTCCTTTTTAATCATGGAACCGTACTCTAATCCATTCATACACACCAATAAATAACCCTATAGCGAATACATAAGGTAAACCATATGCAATATACCAAACAAATGTCATAAAGCCCTCAGACGCTTTAATTTTGCTTGCTATGGCTTTTTGTAATATATCTACATGCAAGAAACTCATAAAATCACTGCCTATGGTCATAATTAAAGCAAACAGCATAAAGACTAATAGCATTGATCCAATCCCTGTAAATAATTGTTTTTGTCTCTTCTGATAATGCTCATGTGATGCTCTCACTTCACGTAACATTTCTTTGTTTTCATCTTGAACTTGACGAATCTCTTGTCGTAGTTCTGCTTGAATCTCTTCTGTATTGACTTTTTTTAAATTATCTTGAAGTAATCTTACGAAATCATTATGTGTTTTTATGCTATTATCTCGAAAGTCCTTCGTCGTCTCTTTCAATTTTAATGTTATGGCTTCTTGTTCTTTCTCTCTCGTTTTCTGACTCTCTTGTATCTCTTCCAAATAATTTACGATTAGCTTGTTTTGTCTTTTGAGCTCGTTCAATTCTTTGTTGTTTAAGTTGCTCTGTGTGTCGCTCAATGGCGTCCCAGTCGACCTTGATTCTGTCTGCATAGTCGGGTTCTCTTTGTTGTTCTTGATGTCTTTCATGCTCATCATCAACCGCCCCTTTTTCATAATCTGAACCTAGCGTTCGTCCACGCACCCATTTATTTGCATTTTCAGGCTTGTATGAGATTGTTTCGCCACGAAGCTTAACTTTTACTCCTTTTGCTTCTAAATGCTCTGAAAACGTCTCTAAATTGCTTGTATGTGTTTTGGCATTTTCAATCAATTCACGTAATTCATCTTTCCAAGAGTACTCTTCTCTATCAAAGACAATCCCTTTTTCTGCCTGAGTGTAGCGAATTTGTGCCTGCCTGTTTGGAATGGATAGATGATGAGAAACACATATATCATCATTTGTTTTTTTAACGAATTCACGTTGTCTTTTATTACTCTGATATTTCCGACCTGTTTCAAGGTCAATTGAATTAATGACAATATGATTGTGTACATGGTCTGTATCTGCATGTGTGTAAACGGCAACTTGATGATTCGGTGCTATCTTTTCTGCAAGTTCTAAGCCGAGTTGATTACATTGTTCTGGCGTGACTTCACCAGGTTTAAAAGACTGAATAATCGTATGCGCTTGAATCCCATTTTCTTTAACATACAAGGCTCTTGTTTGTTTAAAAGCCGATTTTGCATAATCTACATCACAATTCAATCCACTTTTTTCTACTGCTCGTTTCTCTGCGTAATTGATTGCTCGACTTGCCGATTTGGTATTACCTAATTTAGTTGTTGCCATCGGTATCACTTCGTTTTTCTTTTATCTCTTTAACTAGGTAACCAATATTAATAATTCCTATAATTAACATAACTACTGCAGTTTCATATGAACTGATATAAAAATTCCAAATTGAAAAGCCAAAAGAAAGTAACAGTACAATTAGACTTGCTGTTATTTCTAAATTTTTCTCCATATGTCATTCAACCTTTCTCTCACTGCATTTATATTATGTTCTAAACCTTCATAATTTGGTGCTTCATGTTGGTGTTGGTTGCAATATTTCGCAATCTGATTGGCATTTGCGCCCAACATACTCAAATCTTTCGCTACCGATTGTCGCGTTGATTGATCCAATTTGGGTGCGACCAATCGAGCGCCTTGTGCCTTTTTCTTAACGAAAGCAGGCACAGTCATATTCAAAGTTTCGGCAGATGACCTTAACTTTTCATATTCGGATTCGCTCACTCTGAAACTAATTTGTTTTGGCTCTTTGCGGTTGGGTTTTCGGCTTTCCCCAACATGCAAATCGTTAGCCAAATTATTATCATGCTCACTCATTCAATCCCACCACGTTTCTTCGAAATATATTACTTTCTATATTTGTAAATTATAGGATAATCAACAAAATTTAAAGTAATAATGTGGTTTGGCAATCGTTGTATATTCTAGCCACTTCGTTCTGAATATATCGGCTTGATGGGATTATACCCCATACCCTTTATGTTTTTGTTAACGCAAAAAATGAGTGGCAAAATACTAGCCACTCATAGTTCAAACCCCAATTCAAAATCAAAAGCCTAGCAACCAAAAATGTGGTTGCCGATATCTATAAATTTTAAAACTAAATTAAAAATAAAATAATAAATATCAAACCTAAAATTCCAAGTACCCAACCACTTACTTTCTTTTTCAAAATTCCCGGAATAGAAGATATTGTAAATGCTAAAAGTGCAAATAACGTAGGTAGATCACTATTATTTGGAATTATAATCATAAGTAAAATAGCAATAATCAATAAAATACCAACTAAAATATTAATTAAATTAGTTAAAAGACTATACTCTTCTTTTTTCAAAAAATCATCTCCATTTTCCAATTTAGTATTATTCATATTTATAAAATTTAATTCACTTCCAAAATCTAAATTCACGCTGCCAAAAGTTAATCTGTTTTTGCAATTGTTTTTCATTGGCTTTTAAAGTTGATTTCATCAAATACGTTAAATCAATCGGAGAAATTTCTTTTATCATATTTTTATATTTAACCTTTGTCGGTCTTGTTAATTGACCCCATTTACTTTCAGCATTAATCAATAAATATATCATAGCTTGTTCTTTAATATTTTCTAATGTAGACCAAGAAGGTTTTAAAATATGTAAATCATTAAAACAATCATTCCAGTAATCAACCATATCTCTTTTTAATTCAATTTCTACACGCCATAAATGTTCAAACATAACTTCAACATCGGCGTTATCTTTACGTTCTTGTTTTTTATTATAAATTCTAATAAATCTATCACTGTCACGAACACCAAAATATTTGGTTTCTGGTTTACCATTACGACCATAAAAAATAGTTTTCTTAACTGCTTTATCAGTCATTGTATAGTAATCACTCAAATCATCTTCAAAATCAAAAGCTAAATCTAATCTTGTAAAACCGTCATCTTCCATGTAGTCGATAATGTTTTGTTTTAACCAAAGCATTTCTTCATGTGTAAGTTTATTGGGATTAAATTCAACACGCATATTACGTCTATCCCAACTATCTGCTTTTACCTTGTCGTATTCGATATAAACTTTTTCTTGAAGTGCCTTAGCTTTAAATTTTGTTTAGAGTATATCTCAAAGTCGTATTTGTGGCTCAGTACTCATAAATTCTGATAATTCTTCTGCGTTGCTTGTATTAAAATTTTCAACAATCGTCATAGCGTCAAAAGTCAATTTAGGCTCAGCGATGTAAAATTCGTTTACGTCTAACCGGCTATTAGAGTAGATGGTTGGTGGGAAATATTCCCAAGCACTTTATGATTTTTTCTGACGAAAAAATAGTGGCTAATTATTAGCCACTATAAAAACATTATGTATACACATAAAATAATTCAAAAGATGTGACAATTCCAAGTTCAATTATAATTAATAATCTCTATTAATTTGCACCAGGAGCACAAGATATAAAGTAACCACCAGCAAAGACGAGTCTAGCCTGTTTAGCTTTCTTTCTCATATTTGCACTATATTTTTTATTTTTAATAATTTTATTAGTGGCTCTTATAAATGGAGCGTCACATGCACAAGCGCCCCAGCCATGTTTTGCATAGCAACTATCATGTTTTTTACAGGCACTATCTAAAGCATCGATAGGTTTACCACCGATATCTCCTTTACCACAATAATGACCGTACCACATTTTTTTCTTTTTCTTTTTATAAGTTGAGAATCCGTCAGGCTTTAATTCTGATTTGGCTTTACTATATTCAATTATATTATCTTGTTGATTTTTATTTAAATTATCGTCATTCATTTTATTTTTATCTGCGATAAAATTACCTTCACTATCTTGTTTTAAGTAAGAATCATTAAATTGAGCTTCTTTTTTATCTTTTGCAAGTTGTTGCTTTTCTTCTGGTGTGAATTCTTGATTTTCACTTCCATTTGAGTTTTCTTGAGCGTGAACAGGTATACTAAAAACAATGCCTAATAAAAAAACACTAATTAGTACAAATGAAAAACATTTCTTCATAAAAATCCTCCTTAAAATAATGATAATAATAATATAGGGAATATAATCGCTATATTTAAAAAGTTTATAAAAACACTCACTAAAAATATTTCTTTCTTTTTAAAAAAATATATAATGAGCGAGATTATCAATATACCAATACTAGATAAGAGAAAGTATTCACAAATATTTAACCCTATTTGTTGTAAATTATGTAAGTTTAAAAGGATTAGTAATAATAAAATGATATAGTTTAGTGTATTAAGTCCATATATTAGTATTTTCATTATTTCTCACCTATTTTTTTAACTCATTATTGAGTTTCTTAAATAAATCATTCTTATCTAAAGGATCTTCTACCATTTTGCCATTTATTGTTACTGTTGGAGCCATTTCAATTTTTTCTTTTTTTGCTATTTTTTTATCTTTAATTGCATCTTTATAAGCTTTGCTATTTTTTTGCTTATAATTTTCTTTGATTTTTTCTTTCTCTTTTTTCTTTATTGAAAGTTGGTCAATAATATTGTCGACTTTTTTATAAGTAATCCATTTTCTTTCATTGTTTGGTTGTTCTTTGTAAATTTTATGGTGAAATTCTAAGTAATGTTTAGGTGCAATATTTTTAACAGCATGACTAGCTCTAGATCCTATTATTGAGTCCTTACCTAAAAATGATAAATTAACAAAGGAATAACTAACTTTTCCTTTGTCTATGTATTCTTTTTCTAATTTAGGCATTAATTTAGTATCAAAATCCTTACAATAAGGACATTTATAATCTCCATACTCAACAACAGTTACTTTTTTATTATGATGATTATTGCTACACGAAATTAATAAAGGTAATAATAATATGATTAATAAATATTTTTTCATAAATTTCGAACCTTCTTTTATGTGAACTATATTTTTATTCTATTGTTTTTTTACAGAAATATCAATTTTATAAAATGATTTATTTATTAAAGTTATGCTGATTTTGTTTTTTGTATGTGTTAGTTTAAATCTTTAATTATATTATTCCTGATTAGAGCACACACAAAATATACAAAGTGAGCTACCCATAATAACGAATTATGTCAACTCAACACAAAGGGACAAACGCCGAAATGACGGCGTTTGTCCCGTTTATGTGAATTCATGGATTATTCATATTTTATACATGCCCTTAACTACGCGTTTTCATTAGCTTTCAAACGTTGTGGTTTTTTATATTTATGTAAGTTACACTTGTGTAACCTACACATAGCGTATACTTATTTAATAGTAAACAAGTAAACAAATATACAAGTAAACTATTAAACTTGTTTACTTGTGAGATGTATTTAGTTGTTGCATACATGATGCGCGCATATTGTATGCATGTATATTGTATGCCTGCATACAAGTTTCGAGACATTTTGTTATAATTGGGAAGCACTTCCGTGCACAAAGGAGGTGTTGTATATGCTAGTCGCGATTTCATTTGTTGCAAGTTTTATCGTATCAGTTATAGCTGGTATAGTTGCGAACTATATTTCAGATAAACTGAATAGATAAAATTAAAACCCCCACAAAGCTTTGGCAGGCTGTGGGGGTTTTTGTATATGCTAGTTCGCAATTCATTTGTTACTTTAAGTATATCTTTCATACTATCTTTTGTAAATGAATTTAAAAAGATTAAATATTGTGACCAATGACCGTTTAATGTACCAGAATAAGTGGCTACATATTTATTACCATTTTTTTAATAGACTTTCTTTTAAGAGTTCCACTATAAGTGATATGCATAGTTTTATTTTTTTAACTCTTTTAGAATAGTGAATAGATTTAGGTAAATTGGATTTCTTTTTAGCTGATCTATGAGTTGTAAAAGTTTTCTTGGGAAGAGTTTTAGCATCTACAGTATGATGACTCAAAGTATTATTACTTTGATGCTCTATGTTAGCATAAATTCCTCCCAAATCTAACAAAAGTGCAGATGCAACTGTAATCTTAGTTAAATTTTTGACAATATGCATAAAGGAGCTCTGTTCTTAAAATACTACGTTTTCATAATAGCATAAATTCTAAAAAATATTTAAAAAATTTTAAAATTATTGTGATTTTTATTTAAAAATATCAGGTCTGAAATTGTATTTCATATTATTAAAAGGCCAAAATCTTAAAATAACTTTACCTACTATTTGTTTTTCAGATACTAATCCTACCTCGGAACTTCGACTATCAATACTATTGGTTCTATTGTCACCAAGAACTAAGTATTTATCTTTGGGTATAGTCATTTTATGTTTAGATCCTTTAATATCAGACACATTAAAGTTTTCTGTTAAATTATCACCAGAATCATTCATTTTTTTATTATAAGTAAGATAAGGTTCTTTGATATAATGTTTATTTATATATAACTTATCATTTTTATATTCAATTTGATCTCCAGGTTTACCAACCAATCGTTTTATAAAATTATTTTTTTTATTTTTATGAAATACAATTACGTCTCCAGAATCTAAATGATTTAATGACTTTGATATTTTACTTACAATTACTTTATCTTTATTATTAAATGTTGGATACATTGATAATCCCGACACGGTATAACTTTTAATTAAAAATGTATTTACTAAAAATAATAATAATACAGCTATTATTATAGCTATTAGCCATTCTTTTAATTCTTTTTTCATTACAAAATCTCCTTTTTTATTCGCTATTACATTTTATCTCAAGTTGACGTCGAAGCTCTTTAAGATCTTTTTCTAATTGTGGATCTTTCTCTTGTGTTATGTAACTTTTATTTTGTAGCTTTGACTTTCATGTAACCAGTATGTTTATACTGCTTCAATATTCTAAACATATTTTTGGGATATGTCGATTTAAAATGTGTCATTTTTCCTAATTCCAATTTTGTAAAGTTTATTTATAAAAACTATAAATAAGCCGATTATAATAAAAATAATGTACAGTTTAAATCCAGTTCCATTAAACTTTTTTAAAGATGTGAATTGAAAGACAAAAAATACTATAAGAGCAAGTATTAAAGCATAAAGTATTGTAAAAAACCATTGAAATATTTCATTATACAAAATTCGGTTCTGTTGCAAAGTTGAATTTATAGTATAATTTTAATAAAAAGGAGTCTTTTGTAAGAACTATTTCAGATATAAACAATTTAACAAGGATGTTATCACTGTAGCCGTTGGCTACTATCTAAGATATGCATTGAGTTATCGTGATATATCTGAAATATTAAGGGAACGTGGTGTAAACGTTCATCATTCAACGGTCTACCGTTGGGTTCAAGAATATGCCCGATTTTATATCAAATTGGGAAGAAAAAGCATAAAAAATCTTATTACAAATGGCGTATTGATGAGACGTACATCAAAATAAAAGGAAAATGGAACTATTTATATCGTGCCATTGATGCAGAGGGACATACATTAGATATTTGGTTGCGTAAGCAACGATATAATCATTCAGCATATGTATTTATCAAATGTCTCATTAAACAATTTGGTAAACCTCAAAAGGTAATTACAGATCAGGCACCTTCAACGAAGGTCGCAATGGCTAAAGTCATTGAAGCTTTTAAACTTAAACCTGACGATCATTGTACATCGAAATATCTAAATAATCTCATTGAGCAAGATCACCGTCATATTAAAGTAAGAAAGACAAGATATCAAAGTATCAATACGGCAAAGAATACTTTAAAAGGTATTGAATGTATTTACGCTCTATATAAAAAGAACCGCAGGTCTCTTCAGATCTACGGATTTTCATCATGCCACGAAATTAGGCATATGTCAGCCAGTTAAGGGAACAACGACATGATAAAATGGTAATTAGCTATATTTTTCTAACTTTGCAACAAAACCAAAAATAAGGATTATTAAAAAAGTGGCTAATAATTAGCCACTTTTTTAATTTGAGCCCGGAGCTTTTGGATGTTTCGTTTCTGCTGGTGAAGTTTCACAAGAATATTTTGTATGATGTTTACAAGAAGCTGCAGTTACAATTTGAGCTGCAGTTGTCCAAGGATTTGGCAAGCCTGGCTTTACTTGTGGAGTTTTACCCATAACGAATACCTCCTTTATATATGTTTGATTAGAGAATAACATATTCAACAGTATATGTCATATAATTCTGAATATCTTACTTTAATTGTTGTAGCTCAATCATATTTTTATATTTTGAATGTCTAGCTAATAACTCTTCATGAGTACCCATTCCTGTAATTTCACCATTATCGATAAAAATTATTTTATCAGCTTTTAGTACAGTGGAAAGACGATGCGCTACTATTATTGTTGTTCTATCGTTGCTAACATTTTTTATAGATTCTTGTATTTTGTGTTCACTTTCGCTATCTAAATTTGAAGTAGCTTCATCTAACAACAAAATCCCAGGTGTTTTAATAAAGTTTCTAGCTATATCTAACCTTTGTTTTTCACCGCCAGATAAATTAATTCCTTTTTCTCCAATAAGCGTATTATAATCATTAGGTAATTTCATTATAAAATCATGCGTTGACGCTAGCTTAGAATAATAAATGATATCTTCTATACATGGTGTCTCTTGTAGCGAATAAGTAATATTGCTTTTCACTGTTCTATTCAATACACCAGAGTTTTGCATAACATATCCTAAATTTTTTCTCCAATTAACTAAAGAATAGTCATAAATAGAATTAGTTCCATACTTAATTGAACCACTTTGAATTTCATATAGTCTTGAAATCAAATTAAGAATAGTTGTTTTACCAGAACCGGAAGGACCTACTATAGCAGTTATTTTATTTTTAGGTATAGTAAAGGATAAATTAGTAAAAACATGATTGTTTTCATCATAACTGAAAGATACGTTATTAAATGATAAATCTACTGAATTTAAAATATTAAGATTATTATTTTGTAAATTTTCTTTTTCTTCACTTAATATTTCAGAAAGTCTTTGACTTGCACCTATAGTTTTTTTATATCCTGTAAAGAGACTAGATATTTTTTCAATAGGGTCAGTTAATTGAGTCATATAAAAAATAAGAGCAATAAGCGTGCCAGGAGATATGGCTCCAGATGCCACTCTATATCCTCCAAAACCTAATACACCCCCCATTGAAACAAGCATAATTAACGTAGAAAGAGGTACTACAATTGAATTGATAACACCTTCTTTCACCCCCAAATAATATATATTTCGTAAATATGAATTAGTTTGACGAAACTCTTTATTAATTGAATTTGAAAGTTTAACTAATTTGATTTTAGATAAAACATGAGCTATTACACCACTAACCTTAGCAGTTTCAAGTTGTGTTTTATAAGAAAGTTTTTGCATTACGTTGCTTATTGGTATTATTAAAATGACATACATAGGTATTGAAATAAGAGCAATTAAAGCTGTTTCCCAATCTAGCATAAATAAAAAAAAGATTGATCCAAATAGTACAATTATTGATGGAAAAAAAGATGGTATAATTTCTGTAATGAAACTGTTTATTGATTTAGTGTCATCTATAATTCTACTTAATAGTTCACCATTACTATTTTTATCAAAAAAAGACGTTTTTAATCTTAAAATATGATTCCAAACTTTGTTAGTTAGAGAATAAATTATATTTTCGCCTAATCTAGTTAATAGATATATACTTAATCCGTTCAAGATGGAACTTAACAAAAAAATGAAAACAAATACTATAATATAGTATTTGTTTTTTATGACTTCTGAAAAATTATCAACTATATTTTGAGTGAATAAAGGAACTATAAGTTGAAATATACTGCCTATTATTGATAATAAAACAGAGAAAAAGAGTAACCACTTAGGAATTTCAATCTCATTAACTAAATGTAAAACTGGGTTTTTTTGTTTCATAGTATCCTCCAAAATACTTTTAATAAATTTCTAAGTTCTTAGTGTTTTTTAATATACCTTTTTCAGTAATGATATTTTTCTCATTTACAACATACATAAATGGAGTTTGTGAAATGAATAATTCTTCCCAATTAATATCTTTTATAATTTTAAAATTGAATGGACCTTTCGTATTAAAGTAGTTATCTACAGCAACTTCATCGTCTATAAAAATTACATAGACATTATTTAAGTGATCATTTAAGCTCAGCAACTCATCTATAATTTTAGCACAGTGGGGGCACTGAGTACTTAAACAAAAAATGTAATTTTTACTTTCTGTTAAATTAAAATTTTTGTATGGGAAAGATAAGGATATAGGGATTCCTTGCAAATCCAATATTTTTCTATTTATATCATTATAGAAAAATATGATGCTTATAATTAAAACAAACAGTAACAAAGCTATTATGTATACCATGAATTTCATCGTCCCTTTCTATTGATTATTGTTTTTATATAGAAATAAAAACATAAAAAAACAGAGTTTATAATTATATAATATACATTTATGGTGATATCAAATTTAAAAGAGCAAGATATAATTAATACACTAAGCATATTCATTGACACTTTGGTCCAGTTTATATTACTTGTTAATCTTTTACCAAAACAATCACATTCTTGGCCCTTTTTTCCTATAAATATTAAAACCGTTACAAATAAACTAAAAAAAGTATACATTAATAAGAGTATTGTCATACTCCACATAGAAATTTTCAGTGAAAGAAATATAGTTAGTGGAACAAAAACTTCTATAAATATTAGTAAAAATGAACAAAATTTAATTAGTTTTAAATTCACCTTATGATTTAATAATTCATATGTGTTTAGAGAAAAATGTGAAAAAGAATAAATTTTTAAAATTCCTGATACCAATGTTTGAATCAAAATGTAAGTTATAGCAATACTAAATAGAATATCCATATATTCCACTCCTAAAAGTATATAATATAAAGGATAAAACATTTGGCATAATTTTTGAAGTTATAATAAGAAAAAGGTATTATAGTAAAATATGTTAAAATAAGGTATAACCATATTTAGGAGGTGCTTTAATGTTTGAAAAGATGTTTAAAATTAGTAGTCTGCTATTTTTAATAAACATGATTTTTGTAGCAATAAAAGATATAGTATTAGGTGGTGAAACTACAAGAGCCGGTAATAATTTATTAGTTATTATAACTATTATTTTCACTATTTCAATGCTTATAACGAGCTTTTATTATATTAAAAATAGAAAAAGTGATTCTTCAAAGAATTATAAAGGCTTATACTATACTGTTCTTATTTTTATGCCAATAGTATGGATATTAGTTGGTTATTACGTGTTTTCACCATTGCCAGAGTTGCTTTCTCACACAAACACGTAAAAGTATATGTTGAGTTAAATTGTTATAAAAGAAACTAATAGCTCTCAAAAAACTTCTTTTTGAACAAATTCCCCCCATCGCAATTGTTATTTGAATTTTAAATACATTTATTTAAAATGGTTCTATTGAAAAGTTAGAAAAATATAGCTAATTACCATTTTATCATGTCGTTGTTCCCTTAACTGGCTAACATATTCCTAATTTCGTGGCATGACGAAAATCCGTAGATCTGAAGAGACCTGCGGTTCTTTTTATATAGAGCGTAAATACATTCAATACCTTTTAAAGTATTCTTTGCCGTATTGATACTTTGATATCTTGTCTTTCTTACTTTAATATGACGGTGATCTTGCTCAATGAGATTATTTAGATATTTCGATGTACAATGACCGTCAGGTTTAAGTTTAAAAACTTTAATGACTTTAGCCATTGCGACCTTCGTTGAAGGTGCCTGATCTGTAATTACCTTTTGAGGTTTACCAAATTGTTTAATGAGACATTTGATAAATACATATGCTGAATGATTATATCGTTGCTTACGCAACCAAATATCTAATGTATGTCCCTCTGCATCAATGGCACGATATAAATAGTTCCATTTTCCTTTTATTTTGATGTACGTCTCATCAATACGCCATTTGTAATAAGATTTTTTATGCTTTTTCTTCCCAATTTGATATAAAATCGGGCATATTCTTGAACCCAACGTTAGACCGTTGAATGATGAACGTTTACACCACGTTCCCTTAATATTTCAGATATATCACGATAACTCAATGCATATCTTAGATAGTAGCCAACGGCTACAGTGATAACATTCTTGTTAAATTGTTTATATCTGAAATAGTTCATACAAAAGACTCCTTTTTATTAAACTTATACTATAAATTCAACTTTGCAACAGAACCGTATCAAGACAAGAAGAAACTCGTTTTCAACTCATTTCAAAAAAACAAAAAAGAAAGGTGTAAATATGAAAAAGTTAGAAGATAAATCACAGATTACACTAATAATACAGTCACTAATTACTATCATCTTATTTTTTATCTGTGAAATGCTATTTTTTACGTACCTAACTAAACCTATATTTTACATAATAAGCATAATTTGTTTGTTCCTAACTCTTGGATTATGTACTTTTTTTAAGTTTAATTTATTTTCTTTCAAAAGTTTAAAGAAAAAAGAATTAGCTATAATCATAATTAGTTTTCTAATTCTGGAAATATCAACATCTTTAATAACTAGCTTTGCTTCTATACCTGCTAACGAAGATGGATTAAACGAGGCAGTTAATCATTCAAAATTATTCATAACAATAATTACATTAGGAATTTTTATACCGATAATAGAAGAATGTATTTTCAGAGGAATTTTAATTAAAGTTATGTTTCAAAAAAAACAATGGTTAGGTGTAATAGTATCTATAATTTTATTTACGCTTTCTCATGGTCCAACAAATGCAACAGATTACATAATTTATGGTATCCCAGCAATCATTTATTCAATAAATTACTATAAAACTCAAAGACTAGAGATACCAATCATAATCCACATATTAAATAATTTATTAGCAACTTTATATTAATATCGCTTTATTCCAACCAAAAATTTTCTCGGCATAAATGTATGGTCTACTTTTTGTCTTTCGAAGGTTTCCAAAACAAAACCACAGCTATAAAAAATAAGAAGTAAATAATAAACCAAAAATCTAAATGACTTTGATTTATTTGTTGATGTATAAAAAAAAGCATCAAAATAGATAATAATAGTTGGACAACAATACGAGATGACATCTAAAAACACTCCTTTTTTTTAATGATTCTCTTCTTTATTTTTATCTTTTATTTTAGCAAATAAATTTGTTGTCTCTTCTTCAAAAACTGTTGCTAAAGAAACTAAGATATTTAACAAGCATACAAAAATTCCAAAAAATATAGAGTTCCTTTTCAACAAACTTTATCACAAGTCCTATTAAAATTTTAAATACCTTATTTGTTATTTAAAGATATTTTTAGAACATTTAGGCGTATTTTATGTATATTTAATTCAAAATCATTTAAAGGATCTGAGAACACAAATATGAGCTAAGTAAAAAAACAAGTCTAAACTTTTTTGATGAACCAGAGACAAATTTTTGAGACGCTTATCAGTTACATGTAAATTAAAATTTGGCATAAAATCATTTAAAAACCAACTTTGTTTTTTAGTTTTTTCGGAGACATTTTTCTTTTAAAACACCAAAATTTTGATTTGAACCCAAATCATGAGTTAAGAGCATAAGGGAAATTTGCCACCTTTTACAAAGGTAGGTCTGGCGAAGCCAGACATTTCAAAGGTTTCAGAGTTTTTCTTTTGGTGCCTAAATTTTGTGTTTGTACCCAAAAAGTACCCCTATAAATTGTGTTTGTACCCAAAATGTTCCCCTACATATTGTATCTGTACCCATTTTGTACCCATACTTTTTTTACGACTTTTCAATAACAAATGCTAGATTTTTTAGCTAAAGTTCCCTATTTTTTAAGAGATAATTTTGTTTTCGAAATGCCCAATTGCTGTAATTGAATGTGTTTTTTTATCATTTTTTGAATTAAATTACCATATTCAGTGTTATCTAAATTTAAAAGTTTATGTTTTTATTTAAGTAATTACACCGAAACTTAGTATACATTTTCGATATAAAATTCATTCTAAGTCATTAATAAGTTCTGCATTTTTTCAGGAGTTCTTGTTAAATAATCGAACGAAATAATGGAATATTTTGATTAATTCTTTCATAATTTCTTTTGTTGAAAATCCTGCTGCTTTCATTTCAACTGCTTTATACTTTGTTTCTACTGAATAAGAAACTCTTTTCATAGAAAAAACACCTCCGTATGATTCATTTTAATATGAATTCAACGAAAGTGTTTTTATATAATTCCCACTAATTGGGGTCAGTCTACTACATTGTATTCTGGACTTTTATATAGAAGCATGTCATACATAAACAAATTTGCTGTAAACATTTCGAATATTGAAGCTAAGATTCGAAAATGTATGTTCGTAAAACCAGTTTGAATTAAAAAATATGAGAATGAAATTATTAAAAATAATAAGATTTCATAAATTAAAAGAATCATGATTTTTCTGGTTCTGTTGCAAAGTTAGAAAAATATAGCTAATTACCATTTTATCATGTCGTTGTTCCCTTAACTGGCTAACATATGCCTAATTTCGTGGCATGGCGAAAATCCGTAGATCTGAAGAGACCTGCGGTTCTTTTTATATAGAGCGTAAATACATTCAATACCTTTTAAAGTATTCTTTGCCGTATTGATACTTTGATATCTTGTCTTTCTTACTTTAATATGACGGTGATCTTGCTCAATGAGATTATTCAGATATTTCGATGTACAATGACAGTCAGGTTTAAGTTTAAAAGCTTTAATGACTTTAGCCATTGCGACCTTCGTTGAAGGTGCCTGATCTGTAATTACCTTTTGAGGTTTACCAAATTGTTTAATGAGACGTTTGATAAATACATATGCTGAATGATTATCTCGTTGCTTACGCAACCAAATATCTAATGTATGTCCCTCTGCATCAATGGCACGATATAAATAGTTCCATTTTCCTTTTATTTTGATGTACGTCTCATCAATACGCCATTTGTAATAAGATTTTTTATGCTTTTTCTTCCCAATTTGATATAAAATCGGGCATATTCTTGAACCCAACGGTAGACCGTTGAATGATGAACGTTTACACCACGTTCCCTTAATATTTCAGATATATCACGATAACTCAATGCATATCTTAGATAGTAGCCAACGGCTACAGTGATAACATCCTTGTTAAATTGTTTATATCTGAAATAGTTCTTACAAAAGACTCCTTTTTGTTAAAATTATATTATAAATTCAACTTTGCAACAGAACCTCGGAGACAATTTAGAAGTCGATATACAGGATGGCGTTGTAACATTTACCAAAAAGGAAAAGTCTATAAAAGATGAGATTCAAGATTTTTATAGAAATGATGGTCGTTATGAAGAAGAAGAAATAGACTTTGGACAATCAAAAGGAAAAGAAATATAGTACAACAATTTGATATTGATACTACTAATTTAGATTATAACCGAAGGAAAGAAAAACAAAGAAGGATTTAAAATGAATGGGAAATAATTACGAATGTTGCTCATTTCTATTTCAATTTATGATAGTAGAACTGCTGCTAATAATTATTAAGGAGACTAAGTAATTTTAGTCTCCTTTTTTGATATATTAAAGTACAAAAAGTTGGATGTAAATTGCATTAAGTATCTCAATTTAGATGCTACTATATACATTAATTAATCATATGTGGTGTCATATTATTCTTATAAATTGTCGTTACACACATCAAATATATATCGAATAGTTACTTTTAATATTCCATTATTCGTATTTTATACTCTGAATTTAAATTACTAAAGATGAACATAAGGGAGGTGAATAATGATATCTTTTATGCTATCAATTGATATTTTTTAATACAAAAACGAAAGGAAGGAAATATGTTAAAAAATATAATTAGTGTAGTTGTAGCAATACCTACTTTGTTTTCGGTTTTTAAAGTCGTAAATGAATATTTTAAAAAAAATCCCAAAAGTAATATAAAACTCTATTTTAGAAGTTTAATTATTAGTTTATTATGTTCGTTATTCGTAATTGTTTTAATGATGTTTTTATATTCAAAGATATATTATGGTGATTATAAATCACAAGAATTTAAAGGAATTTATAGTTTAATAGAAGTAAGTGCACTTTTGATATTACTTTTTGTATTCAGTTTATTCTTTGTAAAAGATTATATGAAGACAAATTATAGTTTTCTTATGGCAGCAGACTTTAAAAAGAGTATTAAACAGAACAATATGTTTAGTAAATATTCAAATGATATATTAAAAGATATATCGAGCTGTATCGTAGATAATGATTTCAAAGTAAGTGGACGATTAGAAAAACTAAAGAAAAGTCAAAACAGTATTTATAAAAAAAGAAACGTAACTAAAGTTTATGAACTGATATCCTTTATTAGTTGGTTTGCTTTACCACTTTTAATGTCACAAGTGTATGTTGGAATATTCACGGCATATAAAGGCATTGAATTGTTTATAATGCTTTTAATTACATTAATCGCATTTGTATTAGCGAACTCTTTGGCAGTTTACTTTGATTTAAAATTACAAAGAGGTGATGTATCTGCAACAGATAAGATGATTAAAACGCATATTGAACAATATGAGAAATTACTTAATAAAGAAAAGAAAGAAGACGCTGAGAGAAAGAATTCTGAGCATTGAGAAACAATATTATAACTTAACTATAAATAAAGATACTCATAAGTTTTATGAGTACCTCTATTTTTGTCTATTATTAGTGGCTATTTATATAACCATTTAGTAGATAATAAAATATAAAAGAAATTTTTAAAATGAATGAAAAATGATTATGAATGTTGCTAACTATTATTTCAAAGACGTAGATGTTGTTGATGTTTTTGACAGTGAAGTTTTATCAGAATCAAATAAAACTGCATTAATTATTGAGCATAAAAATGTTGTTTATATTAATAAAGAAATAAAAGATGTTTCAATTTTCGATATTAGAAATGCTGCTAATAAATATAAGAAGGCTAATTAATTTAGCTTTCTTTTTTTTGAAATTAAGTAAAATAGCCTGATCTAACTTTATAAATAAATCTAGAACGTTTAATATTTTGAGTTCAATTAAAGTGAATTTATTTTAAAAAATAGCATATTCTCCTGATGTTCTTAACTGAGATTTGATATAAACCCAAAAATTCAAGCAATTTAAGAATTTAAAATTAAACATTGAGTAGTGTATATTTTTATATAACTAAGTAAAGTTTGTTCTAATTATCTTCTTGGAAATCAAAGTAAGGGAATTTAAACTTTTAATAAGTTTTGTATAAAGTATTTGCAAAACGATGTGAAATATATAAATTTAAGTGGTTATAAAAGCATTGAAAATGAGGGGGAATTATATGAAGTTAAATGTCCAAGATTTGTTGGTATTACATGAAAATGTGAACAGAAAAATAGGGAATGAAAGGTTTAATAACTTTTATTTATCTAAAAATAATGTAGATATTTTATCTTCATTGAACAAAATAATTGAAGAACAAATTTTAATAAAAAATAGTTCTCTTGAAGTAACATTACATAAACTAACTAAAAAAGATTTAAAAACAATTTTAAAAAATGGGGGGTTAACTGTAGGAGGAACCAAAAGGGATCTGATTGAACGCATCCTTAATAATATTGAACGAATTGATGATGAATATCTCGAAGTAACGCCAGTATATACTCCAACAGCTAAGGGTGAGAAATTACTAGAAGAAACTAAATATGTTGTTCATTTTGAATGGGGATATAATAATATTAGTCTTCCCCAAGCGCATGAAATAGCTACAAATCATATAGGTGATACTAATTTGGACAAAGTCGTAGAAATTTATAAATTTGAAATTAATCGAATCTATAAATCTACGCCAATAGATAATAAGCTGATAAATCTCTATAGAGATTTATCGGAATATTTCAAAAGATACAAGAATGATAATGATAGCGCAAGAATGTATTATAATTTAGCGTATTATCTTCAAATAAAAATTACTTTAGAGGATATGAGGAGGCCCGTGTCATCAGCTTATGATGCATACGGTAAATTTTCAGAAGAACATCTTAAGAGAAGTTTAGAACCTACTCATTTTAGAGAAACAGTATATGAACAACTAATATTCATTGAAAGGCTATCAAAAAAGAAGATATATGATTTATTCATTCAAGACGTAAGTAACTATTATGATTTAGATGAAGAAATATTTAAGTATGTCATAAATTATTTAATAGCTTATATAAAAAAAGAAGATGATCAAGAAGCTTTGTCAAAAGTTATTGATTTAATAAAATCAGAGAACCTTATTCCTAAAAAAGAAAGAGATACATTTAAATATGACTTTGATGAAGATTATTATATAGAAGAAAATGCTAATAGAAATAGACAAACTATAAAGACTAATATTAATAAACTAATTAAAGAAGATGTAAATATTGAAGTAGAAATAGATATAGATACAGGAGAAATTGTTTGGTATATAGAGGAAGACGAGCTTAAAAAACTATAAACAATGTATAATTTGAAATATAATTCAACTTTTCGGAAATCCATATGCTTGTACATTTACAGATGGTATAATAATGGAGTCGCCTATCTCTCAGGCGTCAATTTGACGTAGGGAGGAGGTGTTATTCATGTTGGAAATCTTTGTTCACATCACGACCACAGTCATCAGTGGTTGTATTATTGCGTTATTTACGCATTGGCTGCGTAATCGCAAGGAAAAATAGGCGACAATAGCCACACCTACAAAAATCCCCTCACTATTTGCGGTAGTGAGAGGATTGGTGTATCCATGTTGGATTCTTTGTTACGTGTATTATAACATCATAGTGTAGAGAAATGCAAAGAGCTACTATAGTCCATATTTATTTTTTCTCATCTTAAAAGCAACGTCTCCACCTTCTAAAATTTGAATGACAGAATTTCTTACTAAATTATTATCTATGGATCCTAAACTTTCATTATTTATAATTCCTTGTCCGTTTTCATTTTCCATTATCACTATTAATTCTGCGTCACCAAATACAGGTATATTAGCGTTGTGTGTAGCAAAGATAAATTGTCTATTAATTTTTAATTTTCGGGTATTTTCAACTAAATTGTTTGTTATAAAAGAATTATCTAAATTATCTTCTGGTTGATCCACTAAAAGAGGGTCATCATTACTTAAAGTTAACAGATTTAAAATAGCAGTACACTGTTGTCCTTTGGATAATTTATTCAGGGATCGAAATTTTATATTTTCATCACTTCCAACATTTAATTGTATATCTATAATATTTTCTAGCTCGATTGATTCCAAATGTAAAATTCTTTCATAGTCCATATTTGAAAGGATATCTGCTTTATTTTTTTTTAAGCCACTATCCTTATACTCATCGTATATAGCTTCGCTGTCTCTATCCTTAATTAAGTTAATAAATTTAGGCAAATTAAAACTTTGATGATTTTTTATCCATTCCAATGTTGAATATCCTAATCCGTTCTCCTCTTTGAGAAATTTTATTAAATTATTAACATTTGCATATGGTTGAATTTTGATGTTTACTTGTCCTTTTAAATAGTTATTATTTATTTTTTTGGCGCATTTGTTAAGATTTTTCAATTGTTCATCGAATATTTCTTTTAAATTTTCTTTAAGTTGCATTCTTTCTTTTTTCAGTTTTTCAATCTCTATGTTGACTTGAGAAAGTTGTGTTTCTAATGGTTCGATAGAAGTTATTTGTTTTTGAGTCTCAGTATATTCGTATGCTATGTCTTCTTTGGTTTTCCCTTCTATATCATCTAAGGATTTAATAGCTTCATTTATTTCCTTCTCAACATGCTTTTTCTTTTCATGCCAATCATTATAAACTTTGTCTATTTCGTTTTTGGTAGTATTTTTTAATTCAGTAAAAGTAGACTGTATTTCTTTTAGTTTTTCATTATGATTGTTTATAATACGTTGAATATTATCAAAGATATCAATATGTTTAATTTCTCGATTGTAATTTTCTTTAAAAGGTAGAATGACGTTTGTTATAGAAATATCATTATCTTCAATAATTTTTTTAGTGGTTTTTATGTATTGCTCTTCTTTAGATACTTTACCTTGTACCTCTAATTTCTTTCCAATGCCCAGTTCATTGAAATGTTTTAACTTTTCTTTTAATTTAGGCAATTCATTGATTTTCTCTTGTAATTTTTCAAGTTTCTCTTCAGTTTTAATTAAAGATTCTGTATTTGATTGTAAGTTACTTTTTATTTCTTCTTTTTTTTCGTCATTATTATCATTTTTGTTTAAAAAACGATTTAAAATTTTTAATTTTGCATTTTCATCTGTAGTTAAATCGATAATTTCATTTTGACTGTAAACCTCTATATTAGGAAGAATGTCTTTAACTGTATAATTAGACACATTATTGTTTATATCTTTAATTATAGGGTCTTCATTATATCTTTTTATTATCTTAAATTGTTTACCGTATTGTGCATGTGATGTTACAACTAATTCTACTTTTCCACCGATTCCTAAATTAGATTTACAGATGTTTTCAAAAGATGTGTTTGCATTTCGACTCATAGGATTTATGTCTAATGCATATCGAATTAATTCAATAAATGTTGATTTTCCAGCCCCTCTACCACCAATAATTGTATTAAGATTCGGTGATAAATCTAACGAGAGGTTATCTAAGTACCCCATAGAAATTTTTATTTCATTAATAGAAGAATGTGGGTATTTATTGTTAATGTCAAAATTTAATTTAACCCTAGCTTTAGGATCTCTAAAGGCTAATTTAAAACTTTCAAAGTTAAGTTTTGACATTTTAATTAAGCAACTTGCTGTATCTAAATCTAAATCTTCAGGTTTACTAACGTCTTTAGCATTAATAAGAGCAAAGGGAGTTTGCTTTTGATAATTAGGGTCTTTGTTTTTAAGTATATTAATATATTTAGGATCTACTTCATTTTTTTTGGAAGGTATTTGTGCTGCTACTAACTTATCCGATTTCCAGAGGTTATTATGTTTTCCTTTCAAGACGCCATTATCACTGGTAATATGTGCTGCATACCAAAATCCACCCCTATCTATTACTCTTTGTGTGATGTCATGAAAACTCATAGTACTGGGGGAATTGCCGTCTTCAGGGTTCGATAATCCTAGTTCTCCTAAGTATCTCTCTAGCTCTTGTTCTTCAGTATTCTCTGAAAATAGACAAACAATATGAATTTTTTCTGATGTGGAAATTTCGAACCCTGGAAATACAAGAATTCCTTTAGATGATAAATACTCTCTGAGTTTCTTTGATTTATCAACATTCCCATGATCTGCTAAGCCAATAATTGATATGTTGTTTTTTATACAATAGTTGTATATAGATTCATTATATTGTTCCTCTGTCATTTCATGTTCTAGTCCTCTATATTTAATATAGCTATATGGATTAACTTGCAAAGCACATTTATAAAATTCAGCGTAGTTTTTAGGCATACTATTATCTCCTTATTAATAAAAATATAGTGCTATATTAATTATATAATAAACCCTATTTATAGTGTGATTTTATTAAAAAAATATAATGTGATTCTCATTGTAAAAATAGCTGCTTTTGTTCAATTTAAGTACACCCTAATCATACAAATATAGTTGTTGAATTTATAGCAACTAAAACGTATGATTAGGGTGTATATTAATTGCGAGGTGGAAATAAATGATTGTTGGCTATGCGAGAGTATCATCAATCGATCAAAATTTAGAAAGACAACTCGAAAATTTAAAAACGTTTGGCGTAGAGAAAATTTTTACAGAAAAACAATCAGGAAAATCAGTTGAAAATAGACCAGTACTTCAAGAAGCACTTAACTTTGTGAGAATGGGTGATCGGTTTATAGTAGAATCCATTGATCGTTTAGGTCGTAATTACGATGAAGTAATTCATACCGTTAATTATTTAAAAGATAAAGAAGTACAATTAATGATTACTAGCTTACCTATGATGAATGAAGTCATTGGTAATCCATTATTAGATAAATTTATGAAAGACTTAATTATTCAAATATTAGCAATGGTTTCAGAACAAGAAAGAAATGAAAGTAAACGTAGACAAGCACAAGGGATTAAAGTGGCGAAAGAAAAAGGTGTATACAAAGGACGACCATTATTGTATTCTGCGAATGCAAAAGATCCACAGAAACGCATTATTTATCATCGAGTTTTAGAAATGTTAGAGGAAGGTAAGAGCATTAGTAATATTGCGAAAGAAGTGAATATTACAAGACAGACGGTTTATAGAATTAAACATGATAAGGAATTATAATTATATTGATAAATTGATTGTCAATGCAAATAAGAAGCTCTCACAGAGTCTAAAAACTCTAATAATTAGTATTATAATGTTCATAATTAAACTTACTTACTTATTAATCATTAGCACTATATTTAGATAGACACTTGAAATGATTATATTGTCCCTTTGTGTAACTTACACATGAGGAGTAATAAATTTATATTAGTATTTCCTCCTTTTTTGTTAGTTAATATAAGTGGTTTGGAATTTAAAAGGGGGAATGCACAGCTAATATTAAAAGCGAATTTATTTTTAAGGGTGATTCTATGTTGATAAAAAATAAAATTTATCTGAGTATTATTATTGGTATTTTTATCGCTTGTTTGATTATAGGGTTGAACGAGAATATTATTGTAAGTTCATTAGGAGAAAGAATCTTTTATATATTGTCATTTTTGTTTAATGTATTAATCCTAATTGGTGTAATTGGAGGTCGAGATACTCATACATAGTACCTTTAATCTTTTCCCTACCATAGTTATCACTACCTATAATTTGCCAGTAAAATATAAGGTTTTTGCTACGATATAGCAAGTAGTTTTTTGTTTTTACATTATATAATAAGAAAGAGGGTCTTTTAACCCCCATTGTCATCAAAGAAGGAAGTATTAACTCCTATAATGATTATAACAAATATGCAAGATGAGAAATACACAATTATGCCGATAAAATCTATTTGTTGGTGAGAGCATAGAATCGTCGACATAATACAATAAGAGTATTATATTAAAATAGGATTTAGATTTGTTGTTAAAGAGGGATAATGTGAGTGACTTACAAAGTTTTATAAAGATTGTTTGGTTTATCATATGTGGGATTTTGATAATAATACTAGGCAGTAATGATAAGCTTATAGGAGTTTTTTTAATAGTATTTTTAGGCATTATAGGATTTAGAATGATTGAATATTTTTGTAATAAAAAAGTTTAGTCTATAAGACTAAACTTTTCGACACTTCTATATTAATAGCAAAATAAAAAAGAAGTCGTCCACTCCCTGGCCAAAGTTTGTGTGCGACAACTATTCAAAAATTAAAACGTGAGCTGTTTTTAATCAATATGTATAACGTGATGTTAAACGATATTAAGTTATACATTAATATATATTTAGATGGGCCACTTTTTAAAACTAATTTAATGTATTTTATAATAAAAAAACGTTATCTAGCTTGGTGTACTAGATAACGTTAGAACTCAAGAGTTAGTAGATTGAGTTTTCAACATCAGCGTGTCGAAATAATTAAATATACAAAGAGATATTTATGATTCTATAATATTTGTTGTTTTTATGCAATGTTTTTCTTACTTTTTGAGACTCACCGTGTAATTTTTATAACAACTTATGTTTGCGTAATAATTCTTCAATGAAAGTGCCTTGTATTTTTTTCATCGCATTTTTCAAAACTGAACGTTTAATGAAGTTATTATTAACTAATTCAGGTAATGATTTACGATCATTTAATTGATAATAAGCATCCATAAGCACACGTGCATCAAATTCAGAAGCATACACTTCAGGTACACCTCTATCTACTTCTAATAATTGATATACAGCTTCCATAGCTGTACGTACAGAATATTCAGTTGTGAATACTGTATCACGTTCTGTTTCAGCAAAGTTACCTATAAAGGCTAAGTTTTTAGAACCATTAGGAACAACCAATGGACGATCTTTGTATGCTCTAGGCATGAAATATGCAGTTACATAAGGCATATAAACTGGGATTGTATTGCATTCTGTTTGTGCTAATTCAACTAACTCATCTTGTGGCACGCCCATATGATATAACCACTCTTGACAGATTTCACTACCTGTACACTCAGTGATTGGTTTTTTAATGAAATCTCCTTTAACATCAGAGTATAATGCATATATCCATACACTTACTTGATCTTTAGGTTGCTCTTTAAATTGTTGTTGACGATTGACTGTAAAACTAAGTTGCCAACTTGAATCTGCTACCGTTACAATACCCCCAGTAACGGTACGTCCAGATAACACATCACGTTTACTTAATTTTTCAATATAAGAAATTACTTTTTTATTATTAGTTGTTGTGGTTGCAGATACGAGCCAACTTTTATCTGGAATGTGATCACAGAATTTTTCAGGTCTTCCAAATTCCGGACTTTGATTAGCTAAATTTTTCCATAATGTCCAACTACCTCCCAATGCTTTCGTTGGTGGAGCAGGATGGTCATTATCCCCATAAGTTGAACTTTCTGTAATACTACCGTTCGTTACAAAAACAAGATCATCTAATGTTAAAGGTATAGATTCTGTTTTACCATTTTTGTTTACAAGAATCTCTCGTGCAATTTTCGTAGATGATGTTGAATCGACCAATATATTGTCAACTTGAACACCATATTCAAAATGCACGCCATGTGACTTAAGATATTCTACCATTGGCAATACTAAAGACTCATATTGGTTATATTTAGTGAATTTTAAAGCACTAAAATCTGCCAAACCACCAATATGGTGAACAAAACGCATAAGATATCGACGCATTTCCATTGCTGAATGCCAGGGTTCGAAAGCAAACATTGTTTTCCAATATAACCAAAAATTAGAATTTAAAAAATCTTCAGTGAAAACTTCGGAAATTTTAACATCTTCTAAATCTTCTTCTTTTTTCATACATAAACTTAAAATTTCTTTAATAGCTTTTTTAGATAATGTAAAATCGCCATCAGTATCAATGCGTTTACCACCACTATTAATGGCTCTGCATTTAGAATAGTTAGGATCTTCCTTATTCAACCAATAAAATTCGTCTAACACGGATGCATCAGGTTGTTCTAATGATGGAATACTTCTAAACAAATCCCATAAACATTCAAAATGATTTTCCATTTCTCTACCACCACGTACGACAAAGCCATGATGCTCCATATTAATACCGTCTAAACTTCCCCCTGAGATGTCTAATTCTTCTAAAATATGGATATTTTTACCTTTCATTTGACCGTCACGAATTAAAAAACATGCTGCTGCTAGCGAAGCTAAACCTGATCCAATTAAATATGCTGATTTTTTATCAACATTTTCAGGTTTTTTCGGACGTGCAAAAGCTTCATAATTACTATTAGTATAGTACATAAAAAACACCACCCTATTAATAAGTGAATTTTCTCAATATTCCAACTCCTTACACTTTTAGTATACGCTTATGGAAATTAAATTTCAAAAAATAATACATTTTACCTTTTTAATTCTATTTTGTAATTTTTGTTTTTTTAGGTTATATAGTTGTAATTTGTAAACAAAAGAGTATATTATTGCTTTATAGATTTAATTAAGGGGGAGTTAATGATGAGTTTCAAAAAAATCATGATTGTTGATGGGGGAACAAAAGGAAGTCAAATCTCTTTTCAAATTGCTTTCTCTGGTTTTGATGTAGCACTTTATGAAACGAATCCTAAAGATATTCAATCTATTAAAAGATATTTAAACATTTTAAAAAGTTATTATAAGGATGAATTAAAAGCAACTCAGTCACACATAGATGAAGCCTACAACATGATTACATTCGTACATTCTATTGATGAAGGAATCAAAGATGCTGATTTAGTAATTGAATCTATGTCAGAAAGCAAAGGTAGTCAAAATAATTTTTACCAAGAAATAGATAAAAAAGCTAATCATGAAACAATTTTTGCAACGACACATTCTAATTTATTATCAAGTGATGTCTTAAATACTATCAATCATAAAGATAAATGTATTGCAGTAAACTTTTTAAGTGAACCATGGTTACGTAATATCGTTGAAGTGATAGGAACACCAGGTACAGATTTATCTGCATATGATAGAGTCCTTCATTTTTTAGAATCTATAAAAATGATAACGATACCTGTTCGTCAAAATGAACCTTATTCAATATTAAATTCATTATTGGTACCATTTATCAGTGCAGCAAGCTATTTGATAGGAAATGATGTCGCAGATGTTATTACAATTGATAAAACTTGGATGAAAGCAACAGGCGATTTACAAGGGCCTTTCGGATTACAAGATATTATAGGTCTAGATACAACACTCGATATTTTAAAATTAAAAAATGAAACGAACAAAGATATGTGGAAGCAAAATTATATTGATATCGTAAATGCTATGATTAAAGATGGAAAACTAGGTAAGTTAAGTGGGCAAGGCTTTTATAAGTATCCTAATCCAATTTTCGAGAAAAACAATTTTTTTGATGCTCCAACATATATTCAAAATCTTACACATGGGTTTAAAAATATAACGATTGCTGGTGGTGGCGTGCTTGGTAGTCAAGTTGCTTTTCAAGTTGCTTCCGGGGGATTTGAAGTTAACTTATATGATATTAATGAAAATGCACTAAATAAAGCCAAAGAGCGTATAGATAATATAAAAGTTCAATATGAAAAAGATATGGGAGTGTCAAAAAATGAAGTCAATTCGATAGCACACAATATTAATTATTATTCAAACCTGTTTGAAGCTACTAACAATTCAGACTTAATTATAGAGGTGGTACCTGAAAATCATGAGGTGAAAGAAAAATTCTATAAACAATTAGCACAAGTGATGCCAGAAAAAACATATGTTGTAACTAATTCATCAACATTAAGACCTAGTGATTTTGAAGCATACACAGGACGTCCTAAAAAATTTGCTGCGTTACATTTCGCCAATCATGTGTGGATTAATAATACTGGTGAAGTAATGGTAGCTCATGAAACGTCAGAAGAAACTTTTAATAAGATATTGGCTTTTGCTCATGATATCAACCTTACTGTGTTACCAATAAAGAAAGAACAGCCAGGTTACATTCTCAATACGTTATTAGTTCCTTTATTAACAGCAGCACAACGTTTATTAGCACTGGGTATAACTGACTTTAAAATGATTGATAAGGCCTGGATGATTGCTACTCAATCTAAAAAGGGACCTTTTGCTATTCTTGATATAGTTGGTTTAAATACTGCTTATAATATTGCATTAGATTCATATAAACGAACTCAAAGCCCAATAGATAAAAGAATTTTAGACATTTTAAAAGAAAAAGTAAATAACAATGAATTAGGCATAGGTGTTGGCAAAGGGTTTTACGACTATACTAATGGTGTCCCCTATGAATCCAAATCTTTCCTAAAATAATTTTTAACATGCATAGATATTGATCAACAATAAATCATTTAAGAAGCTTAAATATATAATTGAAGATATTTACAGAGTATAGCCTATAATCTAAATAAAAAGAACGGATGCTAGTAAATGAGCGTTCGTTCTTTGTTTTTATCAGGTTAGCAACACTGACTTTATAAAGGTTTTCAATCAAAGTTAGGGTAGAGAATTAAATTAAAAAACGTTATCCAGATTAATTTACTAGATAACGTTAGAATACTGAGTTTAAGTTGTTACCATTGAAAAGTACCAACCAAGTATATAAAGATAAGAGACAGTATACAAGGCTTAATAAGCCTATTTACTTAATCCCCTTATTTTTAAAAAAACAAACATTTAATTTGTTGAAAATTAAATAAAAAGTGCTAGCTAGCATGTGATAATTAAAAGAACATATATTGAGTAAAATGCTAAAAAATAACATATTTAATAAGATACGAAAACCCATGAAGCAGAACAAATAGAGAACGTTTAGCATAAGCATACCCTAATATATTAATATTTTTCTATATCTTTATATTATATTGCTTATATGTAGGATTTTTTGTCTTATCTGTCAATAAATATAGAGAAAAGGTAGAATCAATGATTCTACCTTTGAACATTCAAGATTGTTGAGACTATCTTGAAAGGAGCTGTGATTGGTATTAAGTTCTGACTATAATAAATAAGGTTTATCTTTTCTATCTATTATTAATATAACATATATTGAAATTTTTGAACATATTGAAAACAGTGATTTAATGAGATACTTTAAAAGGTTCTGTTGCAAAGTTAAAAAACATGTAATATTTATACTGAAAAACGAAAAATAGTTAATACTAACAAAACTCTTTACTGTTAAAACAATATTTGCTTTTATAGTTTTGTATAGATGTGCATATAATTTTAACTTTGCAACAGAACCAATTTTATTGTGTTATTTAAGTAACTTATAAACCTTGTGAAAAATAGGGCGTATAGGTTTGATGAAATCTCCAACGTATTCTTCGACATGGGCGTTAAAACCTTTTTTAAATTGCTGCACACCATAATCTTCAGCATTTTCACTAAAATCTCCAGTAATCCCATAAAAATTATATCTCGGTATATTATTATTTAATGCAAACTTTATCATATCCCATTGTAATCGATATGCCCCCATAAATTGGTTATATTTAGGGTTAGATCCACTTGATAAATAATAAACCTCATCTTTATTCCAGATATAATATGCCGACGCTAAATGAAGTATGTCCCCGTCAATTTTGATTAAATTTTCAGTTTCTGTAATATGCTTTCGGTTACTTGTTAATTGTTTATTTAATTCTTGGTACTTATTTTTATTCTTTTTTGAATTCGGGTTATCTTTTAGCTTTGCTTTAATTTCCTCTATTTGTTCATTAAGCACTAACTCTTTGTTATTTAACTGGTTTAAGTATTTTTTTAAATCTATATACGCTAATTTCAAAGCAGAATTATTATTATAGATGTTTTGCATTTCTTCAAAATAATCTTTCTCTCTAAATTTAAAGCCATGCTTTTCTTCTGCCATTCGGAATAATTCAAAGAATTGGTCTGTCTGTGAAATGTCTAGTGTTTTAACCTCTACACCCATCTCGTATGTCTTTTTAATATTTCTTCTAGTTTGGTAATCCATTTCATTTAAAATGTCTTTTTCGTTTTTGCCTTCCAAGTCTAAAACAGATAACCAGCGTATTTGGCTTGTATCAGAATAGCCTATACTATGACCTTGATATTGATAGCCTAAATGGTTGAGTTGATTTATTAAATTGGAATTATCGTACGACTTCAATATACGTCCATCTGCATCTCTATTATTTTCTAATATATAAGGATCAACTAAAACAAATAATCCCTTATGTCGTTTTAAATATCGAGTTAACCCAGTAAAAAAACATTCAACTAATTTTTCATTGTTAAAATCTAATACTGGACCTCTGTGAGAATAAAAATATTTAAATATTTTTAAAACTTGTGCTTCAGATAGTAAACACGCAGCTATAACTTCTTCATTGTCTTTAACGCCTACCAAATGGACGTCTGTTTTATGTTTTTGTCTATAGTTATAATGTTCAATAGATTGCGTGTAATGTACAACATGTTTTTCTATAAACAATTGATATTCTTGTTCTGTTAATGTAACAAATTTCATTTTTCCACCTTTTTCATTAGTTCTAATTAATAAATATAATTGTATTGCACAGCTTGTTTCTTAGTTAAAGTACGAGTGCCATAACCACCACCGCCTTTAGAAGTTTGAAGAATAGAGCCAGCTATTGGTTTTTTACCTGTAGCAAATCCAGCTCTTTTGGCTTCATTAAGCCAACTTTTTGCATCTGTGAAACTAGATGGAAGATATCTTTTTGTTTGATTTCTTTTATTATGTACGTACCACGTACAATTATTTTTCGTATGATAGTTTGGCTGTTGTTTTTTTATCGGCCGTGGATATTTATCGATTTCTGCTACTTGAGCGATATGATTTTGATCAATCTTTGGACTATATTCCAACATATTAACGCCTGTTAGCGCTATCGAAGATAATAAAGTGTATGTAATTAATTTTTTTAACATCAAAGAATTTTCCTCCTTGACTTCAGACCCCGTTTATAATATTATATTAAAATTAAATAATATACAAATGTAATATTACTATGGAGGGGTACTCAAGTCTGGTTTAAGAGGCCAACACTTTGTGTTTGGCTATGTCGCCTATTTTTTACTGCGTTGTTCTAGCCAAAAACGAAACAACACACCACAGCAATCTATAAAAATAGATACTATGATATAAACAAATATTGCAGTCATGAGTACGCACCTTCTCTCTACGTCAAATTGACGTCTGAGAGATAGACGACTTCCCAATTATAACAAAATGTCTCTAAACTTGTATGCAAGCATACAATATACACGCATACAGTATGCAATACTTACGTATATAATATCATCAGTATCTAAAAAATAGACGGCATTGTATCGTCTATTTTTTAGACTATTTAAAGTTGAATAAAGATACAAAATTTCATTTAATGAGAATGCATGAAAGCGCGTGGTTAAGGGTATGTATAAAATATGAATAATCGATAATCCAAAAACGAAGGGGCAAACGCCGTCATTTCAGCGTTTGTCCCTTTGTGTTGAGTTGACATAATTAAGCATTATAGGTAGTGATTTTGTATAGAATATGTATACTTTGTAAAAATGAACAGAATATTAAAAATATATACCAAAACCAATTAATAAATTTATATTTTTATACACTTGATTTTTATTAAAATTGTGATATCTTTGTTTTAAATTAATATTTTGGAGGGGTAAAAATGAAGAAAATATCTAAACTTCTTATTGCATTTTCATTAGTAACAACACTATCGTATGCAAGTGCTTCAACTGGTTTTATGAATGATAACTCTCATGAAGCATTTGCTAAATCTAAAAAGAAAAAACATAAAGGAAATGGTAACAAACATAATTGCTTCCCAGTCGGAAACAGTGAATTTTGTACAACTCCATAATTAAAATACAAAAGGTAAAGCAATTGTTTATTGCTTTACCTTTTTTTTAGGTTTCATTTATAATATTAATAATCTTAGAAAGGTAACTTAATGTTATGAAATCATCTTTATTTATATTAAAAGAACATTTTAATAATTTATATTTAATGAAAAGATTAGCACAATTTGAAATGAAAATTTCTAACAAAAATAATTATTTGGGAACAGCATGGGAGTTAATTAATCCTTCAATACAAATTTTTATGTATTGGTTTATTTTTGGTTTAGGGTTCAGAAATAATAGAACTGTTGAGAATATACCTTTTATTTTTTGGTTAATTGTAGGAATAAGTATGTGGTTTTTTGTGAATCAAGGTATTTTAAATGGTACAAAAGCAGTTACTAGCAAATATAAGCAAGTAGCTAAAATGAATTTCCCATTATCTATATTATCTAGTTATATCGTCTTGAGTAAATTTTACACTCATATACTATTACTTATTTTAATTATGCTTATATGTGCTTTAAATGGATACTACCCTACTATATATACATTACAATTATTAATTTTTATCCCTTACACTTTGTTACTGACAATGACAATAACACTATTAACTTCAACATTAGCTGTAATTATTAGAGATGTCCAAATGCTTATGCAAGCTCTTATGAGAATAATATTTTTTATATCTTCAATCTTATATTTACCGACAAATACTTTAGTTTTAAAGGTTATACAATTTAATCCTATCTATTTTATAGCTGAAAGTTATAGAGCGGCAATTCTATATCAAAATTGGTTTTTTATAACACATTGGAAACTATCTTTATATAATCTTGCTTTCCTTTTAATTACTTTTGTGTTGGGCTCTCTTTTACATGTTAAATATCGCGAACAATTTGCAGATTTTTTATAAACAGGATAAAAAAGCACTCAAAGATAAGACTTTGGTATATACTTCAAACAAAATTTAAAGTTAAAACAAATTGGATTTCGGCTTAGGAGAGATTAAATGCTTTTAAGAGAAACTGAAGACTATGAAAAATATTATAAGATAGGCAATGTTGTTATGGGAACAGCATTTATTTGTATTGTTATTTTTTCGCTTATGAAAAGCACTCCTTTATCTGATCTTTCCTTTTTAAAGTACATACACTTTGCTAGTGAGTTTTTATTGATAGCAGGGTTAATTATTAATAGTGTCCCTGATTTTTTAACTTGGAATATAAAGAACATCATTTTTGACCTTATTATCATTTCCTTTTTAATTGTATTTTTCATTTGGGTTTGATAATTATAGTAACTATATTTTTGGCTCCTAATGCATTACCTAATATTTCATCAAAAGCATATAAACTAAGAAAAGTTAAAACGTATTAAAACTTTTTTAGTCTTTTAAGTCGCCTTCTTTATGTTTAAATATTTTTCTCTATACATGTTGAAATTCATAAATGATGTACTATCAAAGTGTTCTAGTAAACTATGAATTTAAAGAAAAGTGACATAATTAACAAAAAGGAGATTTATATGTTATTAAAAAATAAGATTTATTTAGCCATTATTATTGTTGTTTTTATAATTTGTTCAATTATAGGATTGAATAAAAATATTATTGAAAATCCTTTAGGAGAAAAATTTTTTATTCATTAGGTTTTCTATTTTTTGTATTATTAAGTATTGGTACAACAAAAAATAGAAAGCATTAATGTCTTCTTTTTGCCCCATTTCTTACGATAAACATTTTTTGAGTAGCCAAAGAATCATTATTATTTTATATGAGTGATATATTAAGTATATTACACGCATTTATACCGAGAAAACTTATTGTTTGGAATGGGCGATTTGTTAGCTAATTTGTTTAGCGTGTTAGTTCCAAACAATAAGGAAATTGGAATAATGCAATAGAGTAAATATAGAGAAAATTTGGTGATTATATTTGAACTTTAATTATTCTGAAATAAAACGTTGGGTTTATGGCATTGCATACTTTTGGGGAGCAATAGGTTTTGTATTGTTTTTGTTGGATTATGTTCATGTATGCTTATGTATGTATATATTCTTTTCTATAATTTTAGTTATATTTAATTTACTATTTAAAAAATATTTTCAGGTAATAGTAAGTTCCTTGATAGCGGGATCTTTATTATTTTATTTATTGGTTATATTATAATAGCTGTTAAACTGACATACTATGTACACCCCGAACCAAAATTAATGTTTGACGCTATGACTATTGTTGGAAATCTTAGTAAAAATAATGCTCAAAAACTATCTGAATTTATGAGTGTTAAGCCACAAATTAAACTTTTGGATATGTTACAACCAGATTGGAAAACTATCGAACGTACATCTGATAGTAGACTAACCCCAATTAGTGGGAATTATATAAAAACACTTTCGTTGAATTCATATTAAAATGAATCATACGGAGATGTTTTTTCTATGAAAAGAGTTTCTTATTCAGTAGAAACAAAGTATAAAGCAGTTGAAATGAAAGCAGCAGGATTTTCAACAAAAGAAATTATGAAAGAATTAAATATTAGAAATAGAACACAAGTGAAAACTTGGTGGCGATGGTATCGAAATGGGGAAAGTTATAGATTTTCACAACAAGTTGGTAAACAATATACCTACGGTAAAGGATTAGAAGAGCTGTCAGAAGTAGAACAATTAAAATTAGAAAATAAGAGAAAAGATATAGAATTGGATATTTTAAAAAAGTACAAGGCAGTCGATTGGTCGCACCCAATTATGAGCTATTGGAACGTAATATCAGTGAATTACGTGAATGGAAAGATGCTTTGAGAGACAAGATTGAAAATAAAAAGACACATACAAGCAATTTTGAGAGATTTTCAGAGCATTTAGCACAATCAGGTATAGAATTTTCGAGTAAGAGGCAAAACGTCTCATATAAGCCTGAAAACGTCAATAAATCGGTGCGTGGTAAAACACTTGGTCAAGAATATGACAAAAGGCGTTGGAAAATGACTTTAGAAGACAAAATGAAAAACAAGAACAATCAAGATATACAGAATATGCAGATGGAATAGAAGTCGATTGGGACGTAGTTAAACATAACACCGAGCAATTCATTAATCAAAGAACTAGAGAAACAAAACAAGCTATTACTAAGTTACATCGAGGAGATAAACAAGAATCAGAAATGCAGAACCTCAGCTCCAAATTGAAAGAGACGATGACGGTTATTCAATATAATAATATAAAAGTACACAACGATTTCGTTCATATACTTAGAGATACATTGAATGATGTGGAAACGAAAAAATTCAAGATGAAATGACAGCAGAAATAGATAAAATCAAAAACGAAAATGAAAAATTAGTTAAAGTGTTTAATCATAAGCTCTGAGGGCTTTTTGACGTTAGCTTGGTATATCGCCTATGGATTATTACCTTATATAATTACGATAGGCTTATTTATTGGCTTGTATGAATGGATTAGAGCAAAATTGCATGAGTAAAGAAAATAAATTGAGATAAAATTACTGAAAAGAGTGGTATTTTAAAACTGTTTATTACATTTATAATATTTTTCATAATCTTTGTATCTTTTGGTATTAAATGTTATAAAAAAGTTAGAATACACATTTATACTTAGGAGGAATGGAATGGTAAAAATAGTTCCTGAATATGAATTAGATTATTTTGATTGGTTAGTTAGACAAAGATTGATAAATTTTCCTGCAATGCCTGTAAAAGGAGAATGGAAACAAGAATCATATGGATACGATAATATTAGTTTTGATAATGAAAATGAATATCAAGAATTAGTAATTGATACTGAGAAGACTTATCCTGAATTTGATTTTTATGAAAAAGCTTTAGAAAGTATATCTCTTGTTAATTTGGATGACTTTCATAAAAAAACTAAAGACTGATCCAATTTGAATCAGTCTTTAGTTTAGCAAATTATCTTAACTAATAGATAATTTTATCTTCATGTTGAGTCAATGGTAACGGAATGAGTGTAGCGAATGAGTATACAGAATTGACCAACCGACTTACTCGCCGTTCGGGAAGTTTTTGATTAATCTTTCTTCAAAAAGGAAGCGAGGCATTTTGCTATGAACTTTTTAATATCTTTTTAGGTGTTGCTTGAACCTTAGAGCCTAAAGATTTATGAGATATTAAAGGCAACCGATTCTGTTGCACAGTCAGAAAAAATATAGCTAGTCACCATTTGATCACATCAGTGGTCGCTTAACTGGACAACATATGACTAATTTCGTGACATGGAGAAAATTCGTAGATTTGAAGAGACTTGCGGTTCTTTTTATATAATCCGTAAATATATTCAATTTCTTTGATTGTACTTTTGGTTAAGATAATACTATAAAATCAACTTTGCAACAGAACCATAATTAATATGTTTAATTAAAATAATTTTAATAGCAAAATACTATCAAAAATTTCCCCACATAAAAAGTCACGATAAATTTATCGTGACTTTTTAATTGCTATTCATTTTTACTGCTACTATGCCAGTTCAATAACCTTTTTTTTCTAAAAACTCATTTAAAACATTATCAACAATTGCTTTAATAGATGTATCTTGATCTAATGCCATTTGACTTAAACGTTTTTTTAAATTTGTATCCACACGCATCGTAGTACTTTTAGAAATAGGTTTATAATTTTCAGTATATTTAACTGACGAAGTATCTATATCATCTAAAAATCCTGCCATTATTTTCACTCACTTTCAATCACTTGTATTCTATCTACCAATTCTATATAAACTTTATTAAACATGTGTATTACTTTTTTATCATGCATATCTTTATTTCTTATACCCTCAGCACCAAATTTTTTAATTCTTTCTCTTTGATAAATTTGATTTTCAAATAGAGCTTGTGAAAATGCATTTTTAGACATATTTAATATTTTCTCATCCACTTTTCCACTTCGTTTAATCAAAACTGGGACAGCTCCAATCAATTCAAAAGGCAAATTCGATTCATTTTTTCTATCTCTTAAAAAGTTTACAAAAGACAAGCTACTTTCATAAGCTGATTGTTGTGTTTGAAATACCATAAGAATATAATCGCTTGCATATACAGCATTATTAGTAAAATCAGAGTTAATAGTCGGTGGTACATCAATAAAAATATGGTCAAAATCATACATTTCCCTAATCTTTTCTACTACATTTTTTAAAATATATCTTTTCTTCAAAATATCTGTTTTAGAAATTATATCAGACAAATTAGCTAATGAAGAGTCAGCTGGTAACAATGATAATTTAGACGATAACCGAATCATACTATTTTCTAAATTTCCGGTTCTAAGCATATCTATAAACGATTCATTTTCCTCTGGTGCTTCGACATATGTCCGTTTCATAATTTGCGTAGCGTTCCCCTGTGGATCAAAATCTATAAGTAATACTTTCTTACCATACTGCTCTGATGCTATATAAGAAAGTATTGTTGCTACCGTTGTTTTACCTACTCCGCCTTTAAAATTTCCAACTGTTATTACACTCAAATAAAAACCCCCTATGATGTTACATGTAACATGTTACTGATGTTTATTCTTTCTATCTAGTTTAGATCAAATTGCTATAACCTAAAAAAGAATCACTTATATATTTTATGTTACATGTAACATGTTACTGATGTTTATTCTTTCTGTCTAGTTTAGATCAAATTGCTATAACCTAAAAAAGAATCACTTATATATTTTATGTTACATGTAACATGTTACTGATGTTTATTCTTTCTGTCTAGTTTAGATCAAATTGCTATAACCTAAAAAAGAATCACTTATATATTTTATGTTACATGTAACATGTTACTGATGTTTATTCTTTCTGTCTAGTTTAGATCAAATTGCTATAACCTAAAAAAGAATCACTTATATATTTTATGTTACATGTAACATGTTACTGATGTTTATTCTTTCTGTCTAGTTTAGATCAAATTGCTATAACCTAAAAAAAGAATCACTTATATATTTTATGTTACATGTAACATGTTACTGATGTTTATTCTTTCTGTCTAGTTTAGATCAAATTGCTATAACCTAAAAAAAGAATCACTTATATATTTTATGTTACATGTAACATGTTACTGATGTTTATTCTTTCTGTCTAGTTTAGATCAAATTGCTATAACCTAAAAAAAGAATCACTTATATATTTTATGTTACATGTAACATGTTACTTAAAGGAATGTTACAATATTCTTTGTTAATTTTTCTTGAATTTGTTACTATGAACTTAACGTTCATTAATGTATTTAAAAAGCACTTAATCGTTGGGGCGATTAAGCGCTTTAGGTAATAGACACTATACTAACATTCACTACTAAACATTAAGAAAAGTGCTATCTATATATACATTTATTTATTCTGGATGCTCAAATTTCAATCCATTTTGTAGAATCAATTGTATAATATAAGTAATGTCAATTCAAGAAAGAGATCTTAATTTAATTAGTATTGTGATTTATTACCTCAACCCTAAATTTATGTGAAGAGGTATTTACT
>NZ_JBBOVL010000003.1:0-24091 GCF_038006565.1 Staphylococcus sp. FSL W8-0304
ATGCCCAATTTTGAAAAATACAATTTATCACAAGTAAAAACTGAAAGGTTTTATCAACTACCTAAATATTTATTCGAAGATGCATATTTTAAAAAAATGTCGGCGGAAGCCAAAATTATGTATGCGTTATTAAAAGATCGCTTTGAATTATCCATCCAAAATGAATGGGTAGATAAAAATAATAACATTTACTTTATTTTCAGTAATAAACATTTGTGTGAATACTTAGGTTATGCAGAACAAAAAATTATAAAATTAAAAAAAGAGTTAATAAGTTTTAATTTACTAACTCAAGAACGTGTTGGCCTTAATAAACCAAATAGATTATACCTATTAAAACCTAATTATGACATTAAAGCCACTCATAGCAAGGAACTTCCAAATTCACAGTTCCAGAACAATGAATTTGGAAGTTCTAGAACTGTGAATTTAAGTGGTCAAGAACTTCCAAATTCACAGTCTAATGATACTGAGAATAATGATACTGATTATATTAAGACTGAGAATAATGATACGAATGATTTGAATGATAATAAACTAACTTTTCCTAGTAATCATACAAATCATTCAAATCACAACAATTTAAACTTTAATAATGAAGCTTTAAAATTCCAATTACTCGAAGAACTACCGCAAAGTATTCAAAACTATCTAAGTAACTTTGAAGTAGCTGAAATTAAACTTATTAAATCTGTGTTATTAAAAGCCAAAACATCCTTCAACAATTCTATTGATGCATATTATTTATTAGAAGATATGGAATTTGAAATTGTTAATGTTCTTAAGCGCTTTAAAGCTACATTAATTCAAAAAAATGAAAGCGTTGAAGCAATGCAAGGGTACTTAATGAAATCTCTTAAATCTGAATTTGCAGAAGTACATACGCTTAATAAACGACGTGATCATTTACCCATCACTTCTTTATTTAATCAATAATACAACTTCATAAGCCAACAATGATTCAATTAGAGAATATCTTTAATTAGATGTTTTCTTAACTGTAGGCTAACTTTATTTTCAATGAAATGTACTTAATTAAGTAAGTGGGACTAAAACTTTTCGATTTTAGTCCCATTTTTATAAACAATTATGATTCATTGTTACTACTATCAGCAATTTTTTCTTTTTAGTGGAACTCAGGTATTTGTAAGCATGATAAATTACTTCTTTTTAAATTTATTTGGCTTATTCGTATTAATGTAGTTGGCATAAATCTTTAACAATTCTTCTGTTTCATCAGGACTTAAATGCTCACATTCAAAATACTTTTCAAGCATGGCGCCTTTTCGAATAAGTCTATGCGCTCTTTCTTTGCGATCTAAATTTTTTAATCTATGTTTTCTTAATTCAGCTTTTTCAATTGCAGCATTTGTTTTTTTGAGATTTTTAAAATCATTCATCGTATCACTTACTATTCTGGTTAATTTTGTTTTCTGTTAAATTTTCGTTGTTCTCATCGCTGCTATTTTGTTCAATATATTTATTAAATTCTTCAATGACTTTATCCATGATTTTATACAATTCATCACTAGAGTTGATCATATTTAAATCAAGTTTGTTTAAAAAATAATCACCAATTTTATTAGATAGTTGTTCTTCTTGTTTTTTCTTTTGCTTTTTCAATTGTTCAATTTGTTGTTCTAATTGACTTAATTTTGTAATATCTGTTTGTTTGATTTTAGACATAAAAAACTCCTTCAGTTTATCTATATAAAGTATATCATAATTCATTGGTCAAGTCGCTCATTCATGGTATAATATAACCAGTTCTTAAGACACTGCCCATTTACATGCAAATTAAAAATTGGCATAAAAGTGGGCAACCCTACGGGTTGATCGTTATAGTTCCCACAGGGGTTTAAATTCAAAAAAAGAGAGGAGGTAAAATCATGGATAAAGGTTACTTTATGTTGAGAGTGACTAACATTAATCGAGCAACTAAAAATATCGTTGCGTCAGCATCGTATCGTTCTGATGAAGCGTTATATAGTGAACGTACAGATGAAAAAATTAAGTTTAGAAATCATACTGTTAAGCCTGAAAGCATGATTTTAACTCCTCAAAATGCACCCGAATGGACTAAAGATAGACAGCGTTTATGGAATGAAGTCGATAAAGTCGAAAAGAATAATGCGAAAACGAAAAACCCTAGATTAGCAAAAGAAGTATTATTAAGTTTACCTAATGATTTTGATAGAGAAGTACAAACAGAATTAACAAAAGATTTTATAAAAAGTGAGTTTGTAGACAAAGGAATGGTTGCTGATATTTCAATTCATAGAGATGATATCAACAATCCACATGCTCATGTTTTACTGACTCAAAGACCTTTTAATGCAGACGGTACTTGGGGGAAAAAGACAAAAACGAAAACACGATATGATGAAAACGGTCATGCGATTTTAAATCAAAATGGTAATAAAGTTAGAAAACAAGAACGCTTTGCCGATTTTGATTTCAAAGAAGTTCGTAAGCATTGGGAATTAAAATTAAATCAATATTCAGAACGTGAACAAAGTTTAAGACGATATGATAGTCGTTCTTTTGAAGATCAAGGGTTAGAAAAAATTGCCGAAATTCCACTGACAAGAGAAGAATATCGACTAGAAAAAAATGAGCAAAAACGTTGTGAAAAAGAGGGTATTGAGTACCAACCCGTTACTTATTACGGACAAAAAAATGAACAGATTAGACGATATAATCGTGGTGAAGTATCACAAATATTTAGTGATAAAGAGAAAGAACAAGCACAGAATGAAATTAGATTATTTATTCAAAATGCTAACGAACAAGTAAGTAAAAATGAACAAAGTTATTCTATTTTATTTGATAGATATCAACGTGATGTTGGCTATTCAGAGGCGAAAGAAACAATTAAAAATACGTTTGATAGTGCGTCTACTTTTGGTCGTAAAATTCAAAATGACTTACTTAAAAATGAAATTAAGAGACGTCAATTGAAATTCTATGCTAAAAATTATGATGAAAATTATCAGTTTAGAAAAGAAATTGAAAGTAAAGGATATAGTCAACAAGCGTTTGTTAATACTGTTGAAACTAACTATAAAGCGTTACTCAGTGAGAAGAATAAGTTAGAAAGTAGAGAGGAAAAACGTAAAGAGATTTATCAATCAGCTAAAGATGTTTATCTAACTGAAAGTGAAAAAAATCATCTCATTGTTCAGCAAATGTACCCTAAATCTCATCATCATTTTAGCCATGATGAAAAAGCATTTATTGTTGATGAGGCACAAAAAGGTAATATTATAAAAGCCACTCATGTTCAATACCTATTCAAACAAAATAACAATATTCCTAATGATGTATTGTTGGAAGATACTTATAAAAAAGCGAGTAAAGATATTTTCTTTAGTCAAAGACATCTTAAAAATTTAGAAAAAGATAGTTTTGAATATAACGTTGAGTTGCAATTTATTAAGGAAAAAGAAAAAGAAATTGATAGTTATAAAGAACATATTGATGATGATTTAAGAATAGATATAGGCGATAAAAACTTTGAAAAAGTCAAAGACCAAACACCTAATGAGAAAGTTCAATTACTCATTAAACTTGAGAAATATAATAATGTTGATCAAGAAGAAGTTATCGAAAAACATATTAATCAAGTAGATAGAAATGATCATGACAATCGTATTGAACATGAAAATGAACAAACTAATCACATTAATTTACCAACGATAAATGCTAGTGACTTTCTTATGTACTATGCGAACGAAACTGAAAAGCAAAACAATATTAATTATCAGAAAAAGAAGAAGACACAAAAGAGAAATAATCAAATGAGAAGATAATAGAAGGCTAGATTTAAACAAAGTTTATTTTTTAGTAATAAGAAACCAAACCCAATAGGGTATCTTGTCTTTAATTTAATGATAACATTTGAAATTCATGATGATATATGAAATTTTAATTTAGTAATTGATTGCAGATGAATATCGAGATGGCGTGAGCTATTAAGCCGACCATTCGACAAGTTTTGAGTTTGTTAAAGGTTTCGAGGCTCAACGTCAATAAAGCAATTGGAATAAAGTAACTAGGGTAAAATTTTTAAAAAAGGAGAGAAATATTTTGAAGAAAAAAGGTGAGTTAGATATAACTTTTATTATGTCTACCGTTTTGAACATTTTATTTTTAGCTGGGTTAACTTTCTTAGTTCAATCAGAAAATTTATATATTTTAATTCCATACACTATTTTGATTTTTATAAATGCGGTTTATCTAGTTGTTAAGGCTATGAATATTACTAAAAATAGAGCATGACATTTAGGTTAATTTGAAACGATTTTCTTTTTGTCTTGAAACATACAGGGATAACGTTCTTTTTTTAAAATAGGGATAGATATTGATGTATCTACGTTTGTCCCTGCTGTTTACGTTTTAAGAGCCATAAATTTATTTTTATATAAACCTCAGTATCTAAAAATTGTAAATAAGGGTATTTTAAATTTAAAAAAGAGCTGAGATAAATTTTGTAAGAAGGAGTGTTTATATTATGTCGATTAAACAAATATCGGATTATCTTTTAAATAAAAAGTGGGGTTGGGATGACTTAATTTGGTTAATTTTTGCGATTGTTATAGCAAGTATGTTTACAACTCCATTATTAGGTGTGCCAATTGGGATTGTAGTTTATTTTTTATTGTTTAATATTAGCGATGAAACTAAAGAAGAAGCAAAAAAGTATGATTTGAAAAAGAAAAAATAGAACATGCATTTATAATGATAAAAATTATTGTTGTTGAGATGTCTCCCTAAACTAAACTTGCAAACTAATGTCAGCATAGCAAGAGTTATGAGGCAGTTATTCAATAAGTTTAAGGATTGTTAAGGGTTCTGAGGATCAACGTCAATAAAGTATTTGGAATAAAGTGAAAATTTTGAAATAATATAAATGTTGAGAGGTGATTTATTATTCAAAATAACAGAATTGATATTAATAATCTCAGTACATTTCATCGTATTTCGTTTGTTATGAATATTTTCTTTTTAATTTTTATGGCTCCAATTTATAATCTGGATAATGTCTATTTATCAGTTGCTTGGACTATTTTGGGTTTAGCAAATGGTGTTTATTTAATAGTTAAACAAAGATATGGAAATACTAATAAGCGTATTTGACGTACTGATAAAAAAGAACCTAAACACAGGTTCTTTTTTTATTTTGAGTATTTTTCACATAAAATGACTTATCGGAAGTAGATATGCTAAATAATTCACAGATGGTATAATGATGGCGTCGCCTTAACTTCCGGCGGTATTTTCGGCGGAAGGAGGTGAAATCATGAGTTTAATATTTGTTAGCATAATTGCACCCATAATATCAGGGTGTATAGTTGCGATTTTTACGTTTTGGCTAAACAATCGCAATAAATAATAAGGCGACAAAGCCTCACCATCAAAAGAACCCCCAATCTACAGCCATAGATTGGGGGTTCGGTGATTCATGAGTCTAATATTTGTTAAATGTATTATAACACCACAGTGCGTAGGAATGCAAAGTTATGTTTTAAATAAATACTTTTAAATGTAGAAAGGGGAAATACATGTTGGATAAAGTTAAGATAAAAGAAGAGTTTAAAATGTTGAAAAATGAAATTTATACAAAAAAAAGTTTTAGAGGAAGCAAAAAAAGGCAATTAATAACATTTAAATACTTATTACCTTTTAGAATGCCCATAAAAGAAATTGAAAATATTGACTTTATAGCTGAAGAAAATACATTTATGAAATTCATTCATAGAGAACACAATATTTTCGAAAAAGATAACATTAAAAGAGAGAGACAAACATATATTGAAATCACTTCAGTTATTAATAAAAATCAATTTAAAAGAGTAAAATCTGGATCTACTTCTAGAGAGTCTAAAAAAACTAGAGTTTTAACTGAAGTTTTTAATAACCAATTTAATACCCTTAATAATTTCATTAAAATTATCAGTGTGAAGTATCAGTACCACAATGTTTTTCAACTGTCTCTTGGTGATATATTAAGTATTCCATATTATGTCATATACAGTATGGAAGGTGAGATAAAAGATATGAGTCTTTTTCTTATAAATAAACCGGGTAAAATAGAAGAAGATCAATATTCAGAATTGAAAAAAAGTGAATTATTAAATATTAAACAAAACTATCAAATTTTCACTAATCACCCTAGTAATACATATGTAATAGCTATGAGAAAAGGTGAAAGAGCAATTTATAAGGCTGATTACAATGTAGCAATTATACAAATTCAGACTGCATTAGAAGTTTTTATTACTAAGTTTTTAGAGAGATATTATAAATTAGACCAACAGCTAAGTGATGGAAAAATTAGCAATAAGCTTGCAGGTGGCTACAGAAATATTATTAAGGATCAATTATTAAAAATAGTAAGAAAATTAAATTTAAATAATTCTTATGAGATTGAAAATTGCATAAATCAATATATTGATAACTATTATCCTATGAGAAATAAAATTGTTCATGAAGGTCTATCTTATAGTAAAGACGAGGCGTTAAAATTCCAAGCTATAGTAAATGATTTAATTAGACTATTAGTATTTAATATGAAAAATGCAATGATGAGCGATTTTTCTAAAGAATTTAATATGTATAATATTCATAATGAAAATATTAATATGGAAAGTATAAAAGAAAAATACAAATAAATATAAAACTAGGATAAAGAGATTACATATATTGTTAGTTTCGAGTACACTCTAAATTAACAAGATGTATAATCAATCTCAAATTGTAATTTTATACTTTTATTATATAATCTTTGTACTTAGAGATATATTGTAAAAAAACCAATAAAATGTTATATTAACATTACTATTTTATCGATGAAGGAGGATTAAAATGACAGCTTCTATGAGACTCAAATAAACCTTTTTGAATACAAAACTAAATTAATTCAAAAAGGCTTGTCCGCAATACACACACTCATAGGATGACTTATGTCATTTTTTATCCTTCGATAGGAATAATAAACGCTTTCAAATACTAAAACATCGTAATAATTCTTTAAGTGTTTGAAAGTGTAATGTGAATGAGACGGGAGTAGCCTGTCTCATTTTTTGCGTACACGTCCTTTAAATATACAAGGAGTGTATAAATATGGAACAATATACAATTAAATTTAACCAAATCAATCATAAATTGACAGATTTACGATCACTTAACATCGATCATCTTTATGCTTACCAATTTGAAAAAATAGCACTTATTGGGGGTAATGGTACTGGCAAAACCACATTACTAAATATGATTGCTCAAAAAACAAAACCAGAATCTGGAACAGTTGAAACGAATGGCGAAATTCAATATTTTGAACAGCTTAACATGGATGTGGAAAATGATTTTAACACGTTAGACGGTAGTTTAATGAGTGAACTCCATATACCTATGCATACAACCGACAGTATGAGTGGTGGTGAAAAAGCAAAATATAAATTAGCTAATGTCATATCAAATTATAGTCCGATATTACTTTTAGATGAACCTACAAATCACTTGGATAAAATTGGTAAAGATTATCTGAATAATATTTTAAAATATTACTATGGTACTTTAATTATAGTAAGTCACGATAGAGCACTTATAGACCAAATTGCTGACACAATTTGGGATATACAAGAAGATGGCACAATAAGAGTGTTTAAAGGTAATTACACACAGTATCAAAATCAATATGAACAAGAACAGTTAGAACAACAACGTAAATATGAACAGTATATAAGTGAAAAACAAAGATTGTCCCAAGCCAGTAAAGCTAAACGAAATCAAGCGCAACAAATGGCACAAGCATCATCAAAACAAAAAAATAAAAGTATAGCACCAGATCGTTTAAGTGCATCAAAACAAAAAGGCACGGTTGAGAAGGCTGCTCAAAAACAAGCTAAGCATATTGAAAAAAGAATGGAACATTTGGAAGAAGTTGAAAAACCACAAAGTTATCATGAATTCAATTTTCCACAAAATAAAATTTATGATATCCATAATAATTATCCAATCATTGCACAAAATCTAACATTGGTTAAAGGAAGTCAAAAACTGCTAACACAAGTACGATTCCAAATACCATATGGCAAAAATATAGCGCTCGTAGGTGCAAATGGTGTAGGTAAGACAACTTTACTTGAAGCTATTTACCACCAAATAGAGGGAATTGATTGTTCTCCTAAAGTGCAAATGGCATACTATCGTCAACTTGCTTATGAAGACATGCGTGACGTTTCATTATTGCAATATTTAATGGATGAAACGGATTCATCAGAATCATTCAGTAGAGCTATTTTAAATAACTTGGGTTTAAATGAAGCACTTGAGCGTTCTTGTAATGTTTTGAGTGGTGGGGAAAGAACGAAATTATCGTTAGCAGTATTATTTTCAACGAAAGCGAATATGTTAATTTTGGATGAACCAACTAATTTTTTAGATATTAAAACATTAGAAGCATTAGAAATGTTTATGAATAAATATCCTGGAATCATTTTGTTTACATCACATGATACAAGGTTTGTTAAACATGTATCAGATAAAAAATGGGAATTAACAGGACAATCTATTCATGATATAACTTAAAAACTATACACTAATTTATATTGAATATTTCTTTAAAGTATTATAATAAAGTAAATAACAATAGTACCATAACCGATCATTTTTGAGAAAAAGAATATAGAAGAAAAGAGAGGGAGTTTTTACCCTCTCTTTTCTTGTTTTATTATTAAAATCTCATAATAGATGATTAATATGCGTTTTAGAACGCTGTGAGAAACGCTCATTTGCATTGACAACCTATTTATCAAGATAATCCCTTATCGTGTTTAATTCTATAAACAGTCTGCCTTGTTATATTTACTTCTTTTGCAATTTTACTAATTGCTTGGCCTTCTTCTAACATTTCGACAACTCGATGATAGATAACACGCTTTTGAGGATCTTTCGCGTTTGGCGAATAAAGTAAAGGTCGTCCTTTATAAACGCCTTTTTCTTTTGCAACTTGAATTCCTTGTGCTTGTCGACGTTTACTTTCGTTTCTCTCTTGTTCTGAAACCATTGCTAAAATTTGAACAATTAAATCTTTCATAAATTTATCCAGTAATGGATTACTAATAACTTCATTCATCATAGGTAAACTTGTAATCATTAACTGAACGTCTTTTTCTTTTAAGTAATTCACAGTTTCAATAATTTCATCATAATTACGTCCTAAACGATCAATAGATTCCACAACGAATCGATCTCCCGTTCTTACAAAGTTAAGTGCTTCTTGAAATACTGGTCTATTTTCAATAGATTTCCCAGACTGTTTTTCTGTAAATATTTTTTCAGCCCCAAACGTCTTTAAATTTTCAAGTTGTCTTTCTAAATTTTGATCGATCGATGATACTCACGCATAGCCAACAATCATTGATTTTCACCTCATAATTAATATACACCCTAACCATACATTTTAGTTGCTATAAATTCAACAATTATACATGTATGATTAGGGTGTATCCTGTCTAATTTTTATCTTTCTTAAAATTTAGTAATATTATTTATCTTTATTTTCTTGGTTATTTAACTTATTGAGATAACGATAGATTGTTGTACGTGAAACTTTCCATTGCTCTGCAATAGTTTTAATTGGTGTTCCATTATCATAAAGTGTTTTGAGTAATTTTAAATCTTGTTTATTTAATTTTTCGGGTCGACCTCCATAGCGTCCTCTAGCACGAGCTGCAATTCGTCCTGCTGAAGAACGTTCTAAAATTAAATTACGTTCAAACTCTGCAAATGCTGCGAATAAATGAAATAACAATTGTCCTGTAGAACTTGATTTATCCATTGTTATATTTTCTTCTAAACTATGAAAACTCACGCCTCGATTATTAAGTTCATTAACTAATGTGATTAAATCTTCCATGTTACGTCCTAGTCTATCTAGTCTCCAAACAACAATCGTATCTCCTGACCTCGCAAATTCAATGGCTTTATCTAAACCAGGTCGCTTACTTTTTGAACCACTCATATGATCATTAAATATCTTTTCACAACCATATTGATTTAACCGATCTTCCTGTAAATCCAAGTTCTGTAATCCAGTTGAAACTCTTGCATAACCTATTTTCAAGATACAAACCTCCTATATACATTTTCATTGTATCATAACTTAATTCTAACCATATTTATGAACATAGATTTTCTGTTGGGTTATTGAACACTAAAATATGTATAATAGATATATATCTAGATATAAAAAGAGAGTGTCCAGAAAATGGTTATTTTCTGTACACGCTTTAATCTAATCAACTTTCGTATACTTTCAATGTACTCTTAAGTTCTTTGACTAGCATATTCCTTAATTGAATTGGGGATTTTATTTTTACATCTTTTCCAAATGTTAAAAACAGAGATTTCAAATATTCTAATTCTTGAGATTTAATCAATAAATCAATATATCCATAGTTTTGATGTGGTTCTGTTGCAAAGTAAAAAAATATAGCTAACCACTAATTTATCATGTCAGTGTTCGCTTAACTTGCTAGCATGATGCTAATTTCGTGGCATGGCGAAAATCCGTAGATCTGAAGAGACCTGCGGTTCTTTTTATATAGAGCGTAAATACATTCAATACCTTTTAAAGTATTCTTTGCTGTATTGATACTTTGATACCTTGTCTTTCTTACTTTAATATGACGGTGATCTTGCTCAATGAGGTTATTCAGATATTTCGATGTACAATGACAGTCAGGTTTAAGTTTAAAAGCTTTAATTACTTTAGCCATTGCTACCTTCGTTGAAGGTGCCTGATCTGTAATTACCTTTTGAGGTTTACCAAATTGTTTAATGAGACGTTTGATAAACGCATATGCTGAATGATTATCTCGTTGCTTACGCAACCAAATATCTAATGTATGTCCCTCTGCATCAATGGCACGATATAAATAGCTCCATTTTCCTTTTATTTTGATGTACGTCTCATCAATACGCCATTTGTAATAAGCTTTTTTATGCTTTTTCTTCCAAATTTGATACAAAATTGGGGCATATTCTTGAACCCAACGGTAGACCGTTGAATGATGAACGTTTACACCACGTTCCCTTAATATTTCAGATATATCACGATAACTCAATGCATATCTTAGATAGTAGCCAACGGCTACAGTGATAACATCCTTGTTAAATTGTTTATATCTGAAATAGTTCATACAGAAGACTCCTTTTTGTTAAAATTATACTATAAATTCAACTTTGCAACAGAACCTAACAATTGCATTAAAACAAGAACAATCTTTGAATTTAAATAGCCAAAATATATTAAGTAATACCAAAAAAATAGAAACTGATAATATAGATTCAAAAGAAGATATCATTACTCCAAAAGCATCAAAAAAAAATGAACAAAAACAATCTATCTTTTCTAAACTATTCAAAAAAAAATAATGAGTCCGGGACATAAAGTTCTTGGATAAGTGAAAAAAAGACAATTTCTATTGAAATAATATAGAAATTGTCTTTTTTATAAATTTTTTGATTATTTTCAGCTCGTTGAGCTACTACTTTTCTTATATTAAGTGCCATTAATACAAAACCAAGTTCTCTTTTGACTTTATTGAGTCCTCGGACAGACATCCGAGTGAAACCCAAAATAGCCTTCATAAATCCAAAAACAGGTTCCACATCAATTTTTCTTTGACTGTAGATATTTTTTGTTTCTGGTTCTGAAAGCTTTTTGTTAATTTGGGATTTAAAATATTCCCAGTTATAATTCTTCATTATTTTTTTGTTTGTTTTTGAATTGAAGTTCATACATTGATTTTTCAGAGGACATTCTGAACAATCATCACATTCATATAATTTGAAGTCTCGCTTATAACCATACTTATCATGACGATAGGCATATCTTTTAAAACCTAGCCGTTTATTATTCGGACAAATGAATTCGTCATTAATTTCGTCATAGTTCCAATTTTGAGTATTAAAGATGTCACTTTTATATTTTTTAGTTTTATCTTTTATAAACATTCCATATGTTATGAGTGGCGTTCGATTAAAGTCATCTATAATTGCCTTATAATTTGATTCACTACCATAACCTGCATCAGCTACAATATATTCAGGTAAATGACCGTAGGTCTCTTGAATTGAATTTAAAAATGGAATCATCGTTCTAGTATCCGTTGGATTTTGATACACATTATAAGATAAAACAAATTGGGAATTTGTCGCTATTTGTAAATTATACCCTGGCTTAAGTTGTCCATTTTTCATGTGATCTTCTTTCATTCTCATAAATGTCGCATCATGATCTGTCTTAGAATAACTATTTCTATCCTTTAAAATAGATTTTTGAAATTCGTATCGATACTTTCGCTCAAAATAATCATTGATTTGCTTTTTGTATTTTTTGATTTTAGTTCTTTTGAGACGTATTTGTTTTCTTGTTTTAGTACATTTTTCATTGTTGATATGTTGGTTTAAATCTTCGATTTCTTTATCTAAGTGACTACCAATCAAATCTATTTCTTCTTTTGTTAATTCATTATCATGATCTTTTTTAATTTCCGGTATGATTTTATTGGTTACCAATTCATGGTAGAGGGCTTTAGAATCCTCATTCATCTTTGATTCATGGTTTTGAATACTCTTTTTCCATACAAATGTATATCGATTGGCATTTGCTTCAATTTTTGTACCATCAATAAAAATAGCTTTATCATCTATAAGATTTTGTTTTACACACTGACTGTAAAATTGAATAAATAAAGATTCTAATAAAGCATCTACTTTTGGATTTACTCTAAATCGATTAATTGTTTTATAAGAAGGTTTTTGATTTTGTGATAGCCACATCATTCGGATGCTATCATTAAGCATTTTTTCTATTTTACGACCTGAGAATACAGATTGTGTGTAGGCATATAGAATCACTTTTAACATCATTTTAGGATGGTACGAAGTTGCACCACGGTGATGTCTGAATTCGTCGAATTCATTGTCATGAATTGTTTCAACAATATCATTTACATGTCGTGAAATATCATTTGTGGGGATAAGAACTGAAGTTTCCATTGGTAGAGTAAGTTGAGTCATGTTATAATTTTTATACATAAGGCACCTCGTTAATTTAGTTTAGTGATGTTTATTAAATTATACGAAAGTGCTTTATTTTTTTAAAGTATTACAATGTAAAATTACATATAAATACAAAGTATTTTGGCGAGACTCTTGAGGGAACAGGACAAGCTGAAGACTACAGGCTGAAGCTGTCCCCTAAGAAAGCGAGCCAACAATACGGAGTATTGTAAATAAAGAAGCCAGTAAATGAATTTGTTAAAACTCATTTACTGGCTATTTCTCTAGGGTTTATGTCCCAGACTCAATTGATTTAATTTATTATTTTATTGCGTGGAAACCACTATCTACATGGATATTCTCACCAGTTACGCCACTTGAGAAATCACTCAATAAGTAAGCAGCTGTTTTACCTACTTCTTCTTGATCCACATTTCGTCTTAATGGTGCACGTTCTTCAATTTCTTTAAGGATTGTGTTGCAACCACCAACACCTTTAGCACTTAACGTACGAATTGGACCAGCAGAAATAGCATTTACTCGAATGTTGTCCGGGCCTAAATCATAAGCTAAATATTTAACATTAGCTTCTAAACTTGCTTTAGCTACACCCATCACATTATAGTTTTGAACGGCAAATTCACCACCAAGGTATGTTGTTGCAACAATACTACCACCGTTTGGCATTATTTTCTTCGCTTCGTGCGCAACAATTGTTAATGAATATGAACTGATATCTTGCGCAAGTAAGAAACCTTCACGTGATGTTTCAGAGAAACGTCCACGTAAGTCTTCAATATTTGCAAATGCGATAGAGTGATATACGCCATCAATATTGCCTACTTCTTCGCCAATTTTAGCAAAACCATTTACTACATCTTCATCTTTTTGAACATCGATTTGATATAATTTTGGCTCTTCTTGGTTTAATTGTTCTAATAATTTTTCTAATTCTTTGCGGCTACGGTCTTTACGATAAGTGAAAACAAGTTTAGCCCCTAATTGATCTAATACCTTTGCAACGCCAAATCCGATACTACGTTTATTAGCAATACCCATAATTACGAAGGTTTTATTTTCAAGATTAATCATTCGAAATAACTCCTTAATCATCGTTTTTTATATCTTAATCTCACTGTACAAACAATGTAGACTAATCTAACGTTATTATTTTACCATTTTTGCTTCATAATTATAAAGCAATATTATTACCTGGTCATATAGGAAATAGGCTGGGACAAAATAAAATGTCTCAGCCTATTTTATCATTTTGTCAGAAGCTGACTGATTTGAAAATGCGCTTGAATCAAGCTTTTTTCAAACCTAGTCATCCTTGCCGGGGTAATACAACGAAATAAATTTTGAGAAAATATTATTTCTGTCCCACTCCCATTATTTTCTCTAAAAAGAAATTATCACTTGTTAATTATAATATAGTTAATATTTAGCAAGTGAAGTGTGGTTTATCATATGCAAAAATCCCACTACTGTCCAAAGCAAAGTAGGGTTTTTATTTAATATACAAAATACAAAGCATTTCTATATTGACAAAGGATAAAAATCATACTAACTTATGAATATATGAGCATATATTCATAAGTTAGTATGATTTTCTTCGAGTAACAAAACATTAATTGAAATTTTATATTTTTTAACTCTATAGTTATAAAAACAAAAATTCAAATTATAGAAAATATTTTTCATCATTAAAAAGAGGAGGGATTAAATGGAAAACGATCACAATCATAATCATACACATGGCGCGAACAAAAAGACTTTATTAATTAGTTTTATTATTATTACAAGTTACATGATTGTAGAAGGGTTAGGTGGTTTCTTTACTAACAGTCTTGCGTTAATTTCAGATGCTGGTCATATGTTAAGTGATTCTATTTCTTTAGGTATTGCTTTAATTGCATTTACTTTAGGAGCGAAGCAAGCTAATACAAATAAAACTTTTGGCTACAAAAGGTTTGAAATACTAGCAGCTGTACTTAATGGTATTACTTTGATGTTAATAGCTATCTATATTTTTTATGAAGCTATTGAGAGATTTAAAAACCCCCCTGAGGTAGCTTCTACAGGCATGTTAATTATCGCCTTGGTAGGCTTGTTTATTAATATTATTGTGGCTTGGATAATGCTGCGTGGGAGCGATGTAGAAGAAAACTTAAATATGCGTGGAGCATATTTGCATGTAATAAGCGACATGCTTGGATCTATAGGTGCAGTTATAGCAGCCCTTCTCATTATATTTTTTAGATGGGGGTGGGCGGATCCTTTAGCAAGTGTGATTGTAGCAATTTTAGTACTACGTAGCGGCTTTTATGTAACAAAATCAAGTCTTCATGTATTAATGGAGGGAGCACCAAGCAATATAAATACAAAAGACATTATTAAAACTATTAAAAAATTCAAAGAAGTTAAAAATATTCATGACTTTCATGTTTGGTCAGTAACTAGCGGATTAAACGCGTTATCTTGTCATATTGTTGTAGAAGATACAATGACCATTACTGAAAATGAGTTTTTACTTAAACGTATAGAACATGAACTCAATCATCAAAATATTCAACATGTCACAATACAGACTGAAACTTCTAACAATAATCATAGTGAAAAATTGTTTTGTATCGTGAAAGAAGAAGACAGTCAACATCATCATTAAATAAACAGCCATTATTAAAAAATAATGGCTGTTTATTTAATTATTCCAATATATTTAATATATCTTTTTTGTTATTTTCAAATCCCACGTAATATTTAAACAACTTTTTTTTACCCCAAAAATTTTTTTTATAAAAAACAAATAAGGGAACAATTCGGTTGCCTGATATTTTTTTCATTTCTTCTTCTAAGTCCAAATTTTGACTTACATCTTTATGACTATAACTAATCTCTTGAGAGTTTAAATACCTTTTTGATTCTTGGCAATCAGAGCATGTAGGTCTTGTGTAAAGCTCAAGTTGTATATTTTTATCCAAATATATCTCTCCTAATATAAGTTTTAGCATACATTTTATACAAGTGTACCTCTTAAAACAAACTATAAATATTAATTTTTTATATGAAACTTTTGTATTGACTTATACCTACCAGGGGTATAATATAGGTTTCAATAAGACATACCCCATCAGGGTATACGAGGAGGGGTGAAATTGAACACTACTACTGTTAAAAACAATGACGCATTGCTCAATAGACTCAAAAGATTAGAAGGACAAATGCGCGGTTTACAATCAATGATAGCAGAAGATAGATATTGTATAGACGTACTAGTACAAATAACAGCAATACAATCAGCCCTAAAACAAGTGGGTTTTATAGTAACTGAAGACCATATATCTAATTGTGTAAGTGAAGGTATTAAAAATGGCAACGGAGAAGAAAGTATCAAAGAATTGATGGTTGTATTAAAACAATTTTCAAAATAGGAGGAAAGAAATAATTGAGTGAAAATATTAAAAAAACCTCATTAGGTATCACAGGCATGACATGTGCAGCTTGCTCGAATAAAGTAGAAAAAAATCTAAATAAATTAGATGAAGTTAACGCTAATGTAAATCCTTCTACAGAGAAAGCTACAATTGAATATAACCCCAATGTTACATCATTAGAAGATATTGCAAATACAATTCAAAAAACAGGTTATGGAGTTTTAACCGAAAAAGTGGATCTCGATGTAATGGGAATGACGTGTGCAGCTTGTTCGAATAAAATCGAAAAAGTTTTAAATCGAATCTCAGGTGTAAATAAGGCTACAGTTAATTTAACCACAGAAAGTGCTACTGTAGAATACAACCCTGATATGACGTCTGTAGATGAATTTCAACAACGTATTAAAAACCTAGGGTATGAGGCACAACCTAAAAAAGAAGCATCAGAAAAAAGTTCCCAAAAAGAAAAACAATTAAAACGACAGTTAATTAAATTAGTTGTTTCAGCTGTTTTAGCAGCTCCATTGTTAATGACAATGTTCGTTCATTTATTTGGTATTCAAATACCACATATATTTATGAACCCGTGGTTCCAATTTGTATTAGCAACGCCTGTTCAATTTGTTATTGGTTGGCAATTTTATGTAGGCGCTTATAAAAACCTTCGTAATGGGTCAGCAAATATGGATGTTCTTGTCGCTTTAGGTACAAGCGCAGCCTTCTTTTATAGTATTTATGAATCGATTAAGTGGTTAATTAATACAAATTATGAGCCACACCTATATTTTGAAACAAGTGCTGTATTAATTACTTTAATTCTTTTCGGAAAGTATTTAGAAGCACGTGCTAAAACACAAACAACAAATGCGTTAAGTAAATTGTTGAATTTACAAGCTAAAGAAGCACGTATATTACGCAACGGTGAAGAGACTATGGTTCCTTTAAGTGAAGTAAAAGAAGGAGACTATTTAGTTATCAAACCAGGAGAAAAAATACCAGTAGATGGCAAAATAATTAAAGGTATGACTTCAATTGACGAGTCAATGTTGACAGGTGAATCTATTCCTGTTGAAAAAATGCAAAATGATAATGTTATAGGATCAACAATGAATAAAAATGGAGCAATTACTGTTGAAGCAACAAAAGTTGGTAAAGATACAGCTCTTGCCTCCATTGTTAAAGTTGTCGAAGAAGCGCAAGGTTCTAAAGCGCCAATACAAAGACTAGCAGATATTATTTCTGGATATTTTGTACCTATCGTTGTAGGTATCGCGATTTTCACATTTATTATATGGATTTCATTAGTTCAGCCGGGACAATTTGAACCAGCCTTAGTTGCTGCAATAGCAGTATTAGTTATTGCTTGTCCTTGTGCGTTAGGCTTAGCTACGCCTACTTCTATAATGGTGGGTACCGGAAAAGCTGCTGAAAATGGCATTCTATTTAAAGGTGGAGAACACATTGAAGGTACACATGCTATTAATACAGTTGTTTTAGATAAAACTGGCACTATAACAAATGGCACACCTGAAGTCACTGATTTTAGTGGAGATGATCAAACATTACAATTATTAGCTAGTGCAGAAAAAGGTTCTGAACACCCACTAGCTGAAGCTATCGTAAGTTATGCTAAAGAAAAATCATTAGAATTTTTAGAAGTAGATCATTTTGAAGCTATACCAGGGCGCGGTATAAATGCAACAATTGATGGTAAAGAACTTTTTGTTGGAAATCGAAAACTAATGAGTGAAAAAGGAATCCGAACTAATGAAGCTGAAACAAATCTCGCTCAATTTGAAAAAGAAGGAAAAACTGCAATGCTTATAAGCGTAGATAACGAATTGAGAGGGGTTGTCGCTGTAGCCGATACAGTTAAAGATACTGCCCAACAAGCTATTCAAAAACTTCATGAATTAGGTATTGAAGTTGCTATGTTAACTGGTGATAACAAACGTACCGCACAAGCAATAGCAAAACAAGTTGGTATAGACACGATTATTGCAGAGGTTTTACCAGAAGAAAAAGCTTCTAAAGTAGCAGAAATTCAATCTGAAGGTAAAAAAGTAGCTATGGTTGGAGATGGTGTCAATGATGCTCCAGCACTAGTTAAAGCAGATATTGGTATTGCCATTGGTACAGGTACAGAAGTTGCAATCGAAGCTGCTGATATAACTATTTTAGGAGGAGACCTTTTATTAATTCCAAAAGCAATAAAAGCAAGTAAATCTACAATTCGTAATATTCGCCAAAATCTATTTTGGGCGTTTGGTTACAATGTTGCAGGTATCCCTATAGCAGCAATTGGTCTGCTAGCACCTTGGGTTGCGGGAGCAGCAATGGCTTTAAGTTCTGTAAGTGTTGTCACAAACGCTTTACGTCTAAAACGTATGAAATTATAAGAATCTTATATTTCTTGAAAGGAGGTGACAACATTGACTAACGAAGTTATTAATGTAGAAGGTATGAGCTGTGACCATTGCAAGCATTCAATTGAAAAAGCATTAAATGGATTAGATGGTGTAACATCTTCAGAAGTAAGCTTGGCGAATGGGAATGTGGAAGTTGAATTTGATGAAAATCAAGTAGCTTTCAACGACTTTAAAGAAGCTATTGAAGATCAAGGTTACGATGTAATTAAATAATTTAAATAGTTGGGCATATCGTTTAATGATATGCCCTTATTAAAAATTAAGGAGGATAAAAATATGAATCATAATCATGAATATCATTCAAACAAACCCGAAATTAAAGCAAATGTTGTATATAGAGATGGTAATATAGAAATTACGTTAGAAGATGAATTTAATAATGCCCCATTATTAGATACTATGCATGAAAAAGAAATGCATTTCGTTTTAGTATCTAATGACATGGAGAAATATTACCACCTACACCCTCAAAAAAAGCATGAAGGTTTATTTATAATTAACCAACAATTAGAGCCAGGAACTTACCAGGCTTTTGTTGATGTTACACCAAAAAACCATGTGTATTCCGTTCATCCTATTGAACTGCAAATTGGAGATAAAATAACCTATACAACATCTTTAAATTCTGATAAAAATTGGGTAAAAGTTAACAAAGGAGTTCATGTAACTTTAAATTCTATAAGTGCTAAAGAAGATGAACATGTCCCTTTAACTTTCAATACAGAATTAACTCCCCAACCTTATTTAGGAGCTTTAGGACATGTGATTATATTTGATGAGCAATTAACTGATTATATTCATGTTCACCCAGAATCACCTGATTCTACAACCTTTTATGCTCATTTTCCTAAAAAAGGGATGTATAAAATTTGGGCAGAATTTAAATTTAATGATGAAGTGCATAGATTTACTTATAATATTAAAGTTGCATAAATCTATTAGCAAAAGCTTAAAAATCAGTAAATTGTAAAGAGTTATTTAGATAATACAAAAAGCTTTATAAAAAATCGAAAATTTAAGATAGAAAGTTGATGAAGAAAGTATCAAAAAATTGTAGTGGCTGTTTATATTGCAACATTCACTGAATTTTTATAGTTAATAACCTATTATTTAAGGAGTAATTTATTGATTAAGTTTGAATATTTTGAGGAGAAAGATTTTGATTTATTAATAAACTGGATAAACTCTCCTGAACTTTTAGTCAAATGGGCAGGTACAGATTTTAATTATCCCCTAGATGAAGAACAATTAAAGGAATATATTAAAGACACAAATAAAGAAAATTCTAGTAAAATAATTTATAAAGTTATCATTGAAGAAAATAATTCAAAAAAAATTATAGGTCATATTGCTTTAAATAATATAGATTTTAAAAATTGTTCCGCCACGTTAGGTAAAGTTTTAGTAGGTGATCCGCAAATGCGTGGCCAAGGATTAGGCCCTAAAATAATAAAGAAATTATTGAAAAAGGCTTTTGAAGATTTGGGACTACACAGAATTGAATTAGGTGTTTTTGCCTTTAATAAATCAGCTATTAAAAGTTACAAAAAGATTGGATTTATAAAAGAAGGAGAAAAAAGAGACTTTAGAAAATTAAATGGAGAATATTATAATTTATGGCAAATGAGTATGTTAGAAAGCGAATGGTCTTGAATAATTTTAAACAAAAATAGCCCTCTTATTAAAATAAGAGGACTATTTTTGTTTATTTAGAGCGTACTTATAAAATGCAGCACTTCATTTAATTTATATTTATGTATCTCAACATGTATTTAAATAATTTATTTTTTTATGATACATTAAGTTTGGATTTAAAATATATCTAAATAATTAAAAAGGAGATAATTGTATGGATGTTTTAACAGTAGAACATTTAACAAAAAAGATAGGTAATAAGACTATTCTCAAAGATATTTCTTTAAATTTAAAACGAGGACAGATTGTCGGTCTTGTTGGAGCAAATGGGGCAGGAAAAACATCTTTGATGAAAGTTATATTAGGCTACTCGATTTATCAAGAAGGTAACTTTGAAGTTATTGAAAATAAGCATAAAAAAAGTAACGTTGGTGCATTGATCGAAAATCCAGGAGTATATCCCTTTATGTCAGGCTATGACAATCTTAAACTACTAAATGAAACTAAAAATACTCAAGATATTGATACAATTGTCTCTCAACTTAAAATGGATGAGTATATACATAATAAAGCCAAAACATATTCCTTGGGTATGAAACAAAAATTAGGTATTGCAATAGCTTTCTTAAATCAACCCCAATTAATTATTTTAGATGAACCTATGAATGGGTTAGATCCTAGGGCTGTAAGAGATGTTAGAGAACTCATTGTAAAAAAAGCGGAAGAGGGCGTTACCTTTTTAATTTCTAGCCATATATTAAGTGAGTTAGTAAAAATCACCAATTCTATCCTTATCATTAACAAAGGTAAAATTGTTACTGAAACTACCGAAGAAGAATTAAACCAATATAAAGATAACGATTTAGAAAATGTATTATTAAGTATCATTGATAAGGAGGATCAATCGTAAAATGGGCACTTTAATTAAGCAAGAATGTTTTAAATTGTTTAAAAAGAAATCGACGTTTATTATACCAATTATCATTATGTTATTAATGGTTGTTCAAGCTATAATATCTAAAAACTATGATGATGTTTTTTCTCCACAATCATCTATTGAATCAGCATTTAGTGGTTTTTCATGGTTTATCTTTTTATTAATTATTCAAGCCAGCACCATTATTTCAATGGAGTTTTATCATGGTACAATTAAAAATCTTCTCTATCGAAAATATACGAGAACAAGCATTATTATTAGTAAAATTATTACATTAATACTTTTTTCACTACTGTATTTTATTGTTAGTATTGTTGTAGGAATTATTCTATGGGCTATTTTCTTCAACGATATCAATCTCCTTGAAAGTAAGGGTGATGCGTTATCGTTATTAAGTAAAATGTTATTAACTGGACTAGGTACATATGTTGGAACATGGTTAGTCTTAAGTATCACCTTATTAATTTCATGTGCAATGAAAAGTCCCGGTGTCTCTATTGCTGTCGGTATTGTATTGTATTTTGCCACTTCAATTTTGTCAGGGATATTAACAATTGTTGTAGATAAATGGGAATGGTTAAAATGGAACCCTATTAGTATGATGAATATTATGGTTCAAATTGTTGATAAAAACATGAAAAAATTCACAAAATTAGAACTGCATGAATTATTTATTGGTAATATTGTTTATATTATTATTTTCTTAATCATCGTAGTATTTGTCTTTAAAAAGAAAAATGTCTAATCTAACTCAACACACTTTATAATTTTGCATTCCTCTACTAACCAGTGTTATAATCTACTTAACTCCCGTAAGGGCGCACTTATACGTTTGTTCCAAACGCTAGTGTAGATCCGTCATCGACCTGCGTCGATTTTTAATTTTAAATTCAAAGAAACGGCTTGAGATATTCCGAGCAGTTATAAAAATTAATTTGTGTCGAATATCGCTACTACATTCTTGAAAAAGTGATGTAGATTTTTAGCCCATAACTTTTTTTATTTACATCGACGATACGGCGTCGAAGGAAAAATAAACAGACCGTACGAAAGAAAAAGCCAATCCACTTTGTCTGGGTTGGCTTTTATTTTTATATCCAAAGACGCACTTACACACCTAAAAAAGTGTCGTACTAAAACCAAAACTCATATGTGATAAGCTAATATCCTTATTTTGCATTTTAAGGGGTATTTTATATGTTTTTTTACATAAGCTCTTAAAACACAAATGAGAGCCAAATAAAGGTTCTGTATGGACTATGATTGCCTCATTCACTCTGTTTACATAACCAATGATTATCAGAAGTTCCATCACTATAAAAGGTGTATCAAAGATTTATAACCCCCTTGATACACCTTTTACATTCATTTTTAATTACCGAAGAATCGACTCCAAAATCCCTTTTTAGGTGGTTCTACCTCCCTATTATCATCAGGATCACTCTTCGTTTCTTCAACGAACTTATCCTCTTTTGTTAATTCACCTTCATTTGTACTGTCGTTCTTTTTCTCTTCGGCTATATCCTTGTAATTTACTTCTGTTGGTTGACGCTTTGTTTGTTGTTGGTTGATATTTTGCGATTCTTCAGTAAAAGTTGCTTCTTGCGAATTAATATTTTGTCTATTATTCGTCGCTGTATCAAAAGAATAATTAAGCTGTCTTTCTTCTTCTAATTGGTTTTCTAGTTTTTGAATTTTTTTATTGCTTTCTAAAGCTAATATTTGTTGATTCTCCAACAATTTATTTAATGTATTAACATTGCTATTTTGTTGATCTAATTGCTTAGTTAAATTCTCAATATATTTTTCATCATTTTTAGCTCTAGTTTCAAAGATTTCTATTTGCTTTTCTAATTCATTTACTTTTGTTTTTAATGTCTCAGAACTATTTGAATTATTATATATATTCTTTTCTGCTTTTGCAGTATTTTCACCAAACAATTCTTTTTTTACTGATTCTTTATTTTGGATTGTACTCTCTTTCTTAGTAATTTTTTCTATAATTTTCAAATAATCCTTATCATCAATATAATTAATCCCATTTTCTTTTTCAAAAGCTATATTTAAACTTTTAGCATTATTAACAATAGTTTGTTTAGTTACACCTAATTCATCAGCAACCATTTTAATAGTTCTCATAACATTCACCCTTAGGTACCTAATTTAGTACCTAAATTTTACCACCTAATGAAGTTTATTTCATCATTTACCGCCTAAATTTACTACCTATTTACTACCTATGCACCTAATTAGCTCCCTATAATATGTTTTCGAAGCTTAATTAGGTACTAAAACAATGAACTACACATTTTGCCATGGCAATGTGCTTTTAACTACATTTAAAACTCTTTATATACTTTCTTAAAAGTGTTAATATTGCTTTATAAATATTAAAAGAGTCAATGCTATTGGCGTAGCATTGACTCTCGGTAATAAAACGATTCGCACTCGTTTGCTTATATATTTTTTGATACTTGTATTATATCTATCTAATCATCTAAGTGCAAGCACAAAACATATAACTTACGTAAAAATTGTTTTATTACCTCAATCCTAAAAATGGAAATGAGGTTTTTATT
>NZ_JBBOVL010000004.1:0-18187 GCF_038006565.1 Staphylococcus sp. FSL W8-0304
CCAAAGAATATATTCCGAATAATTCAGATGTTTTTGTAACTGCTAAAACTATTCAAAGAGATAATAAAGTAGATAACTTCTATAAAGACTTACGCAATGAGAAACGAGGAGAGGATAGAGGATTTTTCAGTAAATTATTCACAAAAAAATAGAAGTGGTAAGATGGGTGTATTATATATAGATAATACTACGAAAATTAATATCTAAGCACTTGACTCTGTCTGAGTGCTTTTCTTATAGAGAAAGGATTAGTGATAAAAAGTGTATGAATTAGCAAGTAAAGAAATAGTAGAATTATTTCTAGGGGATAAAGAAATAAATATGTATATAGACGAGGTTTATGTAAGATATAGTATGCCTAATCTTACACATAGTGATATAAATAACCTTGCACCTACTTTTGGAATTAATAATATCGACACTGTTAACACATACAATAGAACAGATAAAATGTCGTGGTTAATTAAACAATGTTATGACTTAAATAAAGAAAATAAATTGCTGGAATATTTCTTAGATAAGAAAAGATATATATCTAATAATAGAGAAGATTTTTATGTTTATGAGCCAGATGAATTGGAAGAAAAAATAAATAAAGAAATAATTGCTTACTTAAATTATATAAATACATTTCTTTATTATTGCGATAAAAAACTGATAAGTATTAGTAACAAATATAAAGTAATTGAAATAGTAGAGGATGTCCAAGTAATAAATGATATTAATAGTCATATTAGCCTAGAGTATGTTAGAAAATTTCCTTTTCGTTTAAAAGATAATCTAGATAGTGGTAATTACGATACAGTAATAACTCAGTCTAGAACTTTAATAGAAGAGGTTTATATCCACATCTTAGAATATTCTGATGAAGATTATAAATCAGCAAAAGGTAATTTAAAAAGATTGAATTCAATGGTAAAAGATTATTTGAATATGAAAACTGATAAAGAATATGATAAACGTATCAACCAACTACTATCAGGTTTAAATAAAATTAATGACGCTATTGGTGATATGCGTAATGAAAATAGCGATAGTCATGGTGTTGGTTCAAAAAGAATACAGGTAAATAGACGTGAAGCACGTCTTATAATGAATTCAGCAATAACGTTGTGTGATTATGTATTAGATGTATTTGAAGATAAGAAAAGTAAGGATAATTGATAGGAGAAATATTAATTCTACAGTAAAAATATAACTTTGGAGGTATATATGGATTTTATAAAGGATTGTACTAGTAGGTTTTCTGGATTACTTTATTTTGTAACTTACTTACAAATATTTTGCTATGGGTTATTATTGCCACCAATACAAACAATAACAAAAAGTGATATCAACACAGACTTTTATCTGTTTATACTACCGCTATTATTTACATATATTTTTGAAAATATCTATGATATAAATTCTGATACTAATAGCATATACAATTATGATAAAGAAATGAAAGTTCTCAAATCTGCAAATATTATAATTATATTTATAATGGGGGCTCTATTTATAACTTTAATAAACGGTATTAATATACTTGAATTTTTTCATATACCTAAAAAAATTGATACCCTGTATATTTTCGCACTGACTATCACATGTTTCTTCATAGCCTTTGTATTGTGTATTATACAAGACACTAGGTTAGAGCAATCTCATCAATTAAAAAGTAAAAATCTCATACTATTTTTTAAATATTTATTTATCATTATTATATGGATAATTAATTTAGTATTGATATATCTCGTGAGTTTAAAGGGATATATATTTGTACATATTGGTATATATCTATTTATTAATTTTCTAGCAACAATAGCAATTGATTCAATTTTTGATAAAAAAATTAAAAGACTTAATAAAAATAATATCGTAATTATGAAAAAGTTTATCAGAAAAAATAAAAAGAATAATTAGTATTTCGACTAATATGAGTACACCCTAATCATACAAAGAGAGTTATTGAATTTATAGTAACTTAAACGTATGATTAGGGTGTATATTAATTGTGGAGTGAAAATGAATGATTATAGGTTATGCAAGAGTATCTTCGGTAGATCAGAATTTAGAGAGACAGCTAGATAATTTGAAAACATTTGGCGTAGAGAAAATATTTACAGAGAAACAATCGGGAAAGTCAGTAGAAAATAGACCCGTATTTCAAGAAGCACTTAACTTTGTGAGAATGGGTGATAGATTTGTAGTAGAATCGATTGATCGCTTAGGTCGTAATTATGATGAAGTGATTAACACAGTTAATTATTTAAAGGATAAAGAAGTTCAATTGATGATTACTAGTTTACCTATGATGAATGAAGTCATCGGCAATCCTTTATTAGATAAGTTTATGAAAGATTTAATCATACAAATATTAGCAATGGTTTCAGAACAAGAACGAAATGAAAATAAACGTAGACAAGCGCAAGGTATTCAAGTTGCGAAAGAAAAAGGTGTATATAAAGGACGTCCCTTACTTTATTCAGCGAATGCTAAAGATCCACAAAAACGTGTTATCTATCATCGTGTTGTGGAAATGTTAGAGGAAGGCAAAGCGATTAGTAAAATTGCCAAAGAAGTGAATATAACAAGACAAACGATTTATAGAATTAAACAAGACAATGGTTTGAGTTAATAAATGGTTTTTCAATGCAAATGAGAGCCTCTCACAGCGTTCTAAAACGCATATTAATCATCTATTATTAGATTTTAATAATAAAACAAGAAAAGGGAAAACTAGAAATTGGGAATATTTTAATCAGTGAAGGATACAATAAAGTGAAAAATCATGGTAAAAAAATAATGAAAGACGATATAGTCCCATCAGTTATGAACGGAATGAATGCTGGTATGTCTAAAGTTAATAAGATTAAAGGTAATACAGAATCAACCATAAAAGATTATCAGGTTAAAACAAACAAAACTATTAAAAAGACTAAAAAAACGATAAATCAAGTTTCTGATACAGTGAAAGATACATCTCATCATGTTAAGGAACACGTGGGGCAATCTATTAATAATGTAAGTAAAAGTTTGAATCCTATGAAAGGTTGGTAGATTGTTCAAAACAAGAAGGTGAAATGGAGAAATTTTAAATGTAAAAAGTAAAAGTGAGGGACCAAAATGGAAATTAATGATTTAAATGATAATCAAAAATTTAGAGCAAAGATGTATCGAATTCATAAAAACCCTAGATATAAACTGATTGAACTAAACCAGAAAAAATATCTTATTGACTTGGAATCAAATTGCTTTACATATTTATTCCCACCATTGAATTGGATATTAAAAAAAGAACTAATAGAAGTTTCAAATGATAAATTAAATGAAATTGAATATGATGACAATAATAATAAAGAACAAGCTAAAAATATAGGATGTGTTTCTGGTGGTGGTGGTGTATTAATAGCTACTTTAATGAGACCATTTATGGATTTGATGGATGTGCCATCTAACCAATCTATTAATTCACTAATTGTTATATTGACGGTGCTTGTAATCGTTTTTATTAGAGGATCTTTAAGAAAAAAATGGGATTTAAAGCTAAAATCAAATAAAACTCATATAATTAAATGTATTGTTAGATCCAAGTTAAAACATATGTTTTTCGTAATTGGAGCATATTTAATGTTTCTACTATTCTCATTATTAATGATAGGACTTATTTTTGGTGTTGAAAACAATCTTATGATTTATATAGGAAGTCCCTTAATATTTTTCATGTTTTCATTAATGAATCTTATTACGTAAGACAACAATGAAATAATTGTAACTAAATCAAGACAATCAGAGTAAATAATACAAAATATTTATAACGAATTTTTACATGATATTGAAAAGGTAAAAAATGTCGGCAAAACTATCAACCATGTCAAAAAAGTCGTAAATCCAATGAAATGGAATTGGTGAAAATAAATGAATAATATATACATGATATATAAAAATCCTCGATATAGAATCATTCAAAAAGATAATCGATATTTAATGGTCGATTTAGAACAAAATTGGTATTCATATTTATGTCCAATGTTGAATTGGTTTATACCTGTTAAATTCACAGAATTAACTTATCAAGAGTTCAATAATATAAACATATTTCATAATGGAGGACAAAAGAGTCAAGGTATGCTAGCTGGTGGCATTGGTGTCACTATCAGTGTGCTATTAAGAAGTCTTATGGGTTATATGGATATTAATATTAGTCGAATTTGGATAGTTTTTATGTTTTTAATTGGCTTTGTTGCTGTGATCACACTTCGTTTATCTATAAGAAAGAAGTGTGATCATCCAGCATTTAATAAAAATAGTAAACAAAAAGTAAGACTAATTCCATTATTCAAAAATATGATAATTGTGGTATTCAATTATTTTATTTTAATTTATCTAATAATTGGACTATTTGATATGATGGTCATTGAAAATATGCAAAATATTTGGATTTATATATGTTGGTTAGGTATTGTTTTAGCATTTTTATTTATGAACATAGCTTCAATTTTTGATAGGAAAGTGCATGCGAAATTAAAAAAGTAGAAAGATAGGTGAAATTTAATGAAAACCAGTAGTATTATATATTTAAAAGAGGGTTCTCAAAAGTTAATGATTATTAATCGAGGACCTATTGTAGATATAGATAATCAAAAATATATGTTTGACTATTCTGCATGTAATTATCCTGTCGGTGTCGTAGAAGAGCAAATATACTATTTTAACGAAGAAAATATCGATAAAGTCGTTTTTGAAGGTTATTCTGATCAAGATGAGACTTCCAGAATTATTTAAAGAAATGAAAAATAATTTAGATGATGATATTCAACAAGGTATTGTTCAAAATCAAGATGATTTAGTAGGTTTAATTTAACATAAGTCATGATTATCAGAATATATACCAAAAGAGACTCCTTTTTTTCAATAAGGAGTCTCTTAATCGTTACAAAATCAAAATATGTCTCAATAATGATGGTTTAAAATTTATAAAGTTGAATAATAATATAGATTACTATGATAAAATATTTTGTGATTAATTAAAAATAAACGGATACAAGGATGTGAGTCATAACATGAGTCAAATTAAGAGTGATTCAAGTAAAACAAATAACATCTTTTCAACTTTACAAAGTGCAATCAATGAATGTGAAGGTGTCTCAAAACCTTCTAAAGATGAAAGTACCACAGTCCAGGGTAATACAAATGCTCATAGTGCAATCGATGATCTAATAACAATGAATAAATCAGTTGCCCAAGTGATTGAAAAGGCAAGTAAAAATATTCAAAATATCGGAGAGTCTTTTGAACAAACCGATCATTCTATTGGTAATGATATTGCTAAAAATTAAAGGAGTATTGAATGACGCATAAAGTTGATGAATATAATCAGTTAATTGGAAGTAAAAAAGAAGAAATAGATCGTCTTTTAGTAGAGAAAAAAGAGATTAACAATTTGTTGAACGATTATCATGACATAATACAAACCTCAATACGTTTCAATCAACATTTGGCCGAACGATATTATGAAAGCCGTATGTTGATGAATATCGAACAAAATAATGATATGTTTCATTCTGGCCAACATCAAACCATGGATGCTCTATATGAGCAACAACAAGCTATAGATAAAGACATTCGACACTTAAATGAGAATATTGAAGATATTGAAAGACGTCGAAATATAACATTACAAATTGAAGAGAAAGGAGGACAACACAATGAGTATTGATATGTATGTTGGTAAGTCAAAAAGTCAGGCTTCAGATGTTAAAAGTACGGTTAAAAGTTTATCGAGTGGTTATGACAGTCTTCAAAAAGGGATCATTCAATTTGTTAGCGAAAGTGAATTACGAGGTCAAGCATATAATTCTGGGAAACAGTTCTTTGTTTCAGTCATTGCACCGTTAACCGAAAGTATTAAAACGTTAGGCGAATTGACTGAACAAGCATGTAATGACTTTGTTGATAAATATCAATCAGAGGTAGATAGTCAAAGTTTAAAAGAATCAGAATTAGAAGAAGATATTCGTGAATTGGAAAAACAGATTAGCCAATTAGAAGAAATGAATGCATCTTTAAGCCATAAATCATCAAAAAATCACAGCTTGTTAGCAGGCAACAAACAAATGATAGGAAGTTTAAAAAATCAAAAACAAGAATTAGAAGAAAAATTGCGTAAATTAAGACAATTCAACTCAGAATCTCCTAGCATATTTAAAGAAGTTGAATCATTCCAGAAGACTGTTCAACAAGGTATTAACCAAGCGAAAACAGCGTGGGATCCTGGCAAAAAAGCCTTCAACATTCCTTCCGGTAAACAAATGGAATGGGCTGAAGTTAGTCAACAGAAAGCCTTAGAAGTTAGAATGAAAAAGATAGATCAAAAAGTTAAAGATGGTAAGACACTAAATCAGAACGATTTACAAATAGTAATGGGATATGCTCGAAATCATCCTCAAGAAAATGTTCCTAAAAATTTAAAGGAATATATGATACAAAACAAAGACACCATTACTAGAGACTTAGGTCTTGATATTGCCTCTAACGGTGTCGAACAGGTTGGATTTAATATGCAAAAATTTGCAGGTATATTAAATACCTATGGTGGTTTCCGAGGACCAAATACAGAAAACAGCTTTATTCAAGTTACAAATTATTCAGGAAACCAAATGATAAAACACGGACGTTTAGTAAGTAATATTGGTAAAGCAGGTGGTTATACTACTATGGGTGTTGGTTTTGGTTTAGGTATGTATGATGATTTAGCCAACAATAATAAAACAATTGGAGAAGCAACTGTACATAATGGCCTTACGACTGGTGCTGGGGTGGGTGTCAGTGTAATAGCAGGATTAGCATTATCTTCTAATCCCGTTGGTTGGGCAATAGCCGGAGGAATCGCTGCTGGTACTCTTACAGCCGTAGTTGTTGATTCAGCATATCAAACTAATTTTTTAGGTACTAAAGACAAAGTTGACTGGGCTGGTCACCAAATTGACAAAGGAATTGATAAATATATTGATTTTAAAACTAAGCAAATTGCCATAGAAGCAAAAGGTGCATTACATATGAAAAACAAATTGCAGGATAGTTCTCAAGAGGTTGCAAAAAGTGTAAAAAATGGTACTGATTATATTAGTAATAAAGCCAAAAAAGTCGAAAAAAATGTTGGTGAAGCTATCAACAATGTCAAAAAAGTTGTAAATCCAATGAAATGGAGTTGATGAAAATAAATGGATAATATATATATGCTATATAAAAATCCTAGATATAAAATCATTCAAAAAGATAATCGATATTTAATGGTCGATTTAGAACAAAATTGGTATTCATATTTATGTCCAATGTTGAATTGGTTTATACCTATTAAATTCACAGAATTAACTTATCAAGAGTTCAATAATATAAACATATTTCATAATGGGGGACAAAAGAGTCAAGGTATGATGGCTGGTGGTATTGGGGTCATTATCAGTGTGCTATTAAGAAGTTTTGTAGGTTATATGGATATTAACATTAATCGAATCGGGATATTTTTTATGTTTTTAATTGGCTTTGTTGCTGTGATCACACTTCGTTTATCTATAAGAAAGAAGTTAAATCACCCAGCATTTAATAAAAAGAGTAAACAAAGAGTAATATTGATACCATCATTTAAAAATATGATAATAGTAGTTTTCGGCTATTTTATGATGCTGTTTTTATCAATCGCACCTTTACAAATGATTTTTGAGGAAAAACAAAATATTTTAGTATATATTTGTTGGATAGGTATGCTATTTCTATTTACTATTTTAAATATGATTTCAATTTCTGATAGAAAAGTACATACCAAAATTAAAAATATAAGAAGATAGGCGGGATAAAGTGGAAACAATAGGAAGTATCATATATTTAAAAGAAGGTTCCCAAAAGTTAATGATTATCAATAGAGGACCTATTGTAGATATAGATAATAAAAAATATATATTTGATTATTCAGCATGTAATTATCCTGTCGGTGTCGTAGAAGATCAAATATACTATTTTAACGAAGAAAATATCGATAAAGTCGTTTTTGAAGGTTATTCTGATCAAGATGAGATGAGATTTCAAGAATTATTTAAAGAAATGAAAAATAATTTAGATGATGATATTCAACAAGGTATTGTTCAAAAGCAAGATGATTTAGGTTTAATTTAACATAAGTCATGATTATCAGAAGTTTCTTTAATATAAATAAAAGCACTATAAGCGACTTAACTTATAGTACTTATTTAATATATTTTTTCAAACAATCATTAGCCACCAAACAAACGAGTCCAGAAGCCTTTTTTAGTTTGGGTTTCTTCTATAGCAATATCTTTATCATTTTGGTTAAATGAATCATCTTGTTGTTGTGATTTTTCATCTTGTTGACTCTCAGATATATCTTTAGGTTGAACCTCTGGTTTCTTTTCTTCTTTCTTATATTGATCAGTATTTACAGAATCCGAAGTATATGATGCTTCTTGTATATCAAAGTTTTCTCGATAATTAGTAGATTTATCAAAGGAATAATTTAATTGTCTCTCTTTCTCTAATTGATGCTCCAATTTTTGAATCTTTTTATTGCTTTCTAAAGCTAAAATTTGTTGATTTTCAAGTAATTTTGATCTTTCCTGCAACTCTTTTCTGTAGAATTCAATTGTGGTTTCATGACGACTTTCTTGTTTTTCAATTTGATCATTTAAAGTATCAATCTGTTTTTTTAGAATATCTATTATTTGAGTATCACTTTTGGATTTAATATTACTATTATCTGATTCTTTTTTTGGCTTGTCTTCTGTAGTACTTTCAAAACCATATTTCTTTTTATTTTCATTGACCCTTTGAATGATTTTTTCTATATCGGTATTTTCTTTAATGAATGAAGTGTTTTCCTGTTTTATGGTCTCTATATTTAATCGCTTAATGTTATTAAAAATCGTTTGCTTACTAACTCCTAATTCTTCACTTAAGATTTTTACACTTTTCAAGTCATCAACCCTTTATAAAATGTTTATCAACCCTTTACATTATAAACCTATGTATGTTTATATTCAAAATTATTAATTCAAGATACGTAAATAATATTTCCATCAATACTTTATCAAGGGTTGATGGAAATTAACAAAGGCTCATCAACCCTTTACAAACCTTTTATGAAGTCTTATTTTCTTCTTTTATAAGCTTATTTAAAATGCTATAATAGTCTTAACACATTAAAAACCCCAACTACTGGTAATAGTCGGGGTACGGTAATAAAACGTTGCAGCACGTTTGTTTAATATCAAATTTATACTTGTATTATATAATGAATAACACCTTAGTGCAAGCACTTAAATCATTAAATAAATGTAACGCTATATAAAAGCGTTTTATTACCTCTTACCATATTAAAATTCGGAAAGAGGTTTTTATTATGTCAAATTTTAAAAGAATTGCAATACAAGAATTTGAAAAAGAAAGATTTTATAAACTTTATAAATTCTTATTTGAAGATGATTATTTTAAAAAACTTAGTGATTCTTCAAAAATTGCTTACTGTATGTTTAGAGATCGTTTTGAATTATCTAAAATGAATAATTGGATTGATGAAAGTGGAAATGTATATTTAATATTTACTACCAAAGATTTATGTAATCTTTTAAATTGTGGAACTCAAAAAGTTACTAAAATAAAAAAAGAATTAGAAAACTATAATTTATTAGAACAAGAAAGAATGGGGTTAAACAAACCAAACAAGATATATATATTAGAACCCAAAATACCTGTTAAATGCAGTAGTAGCAAGGAATTTCGAAAATCAAAATTCCAGAATAGTGAAAATCAAAATTCCAGAGTTTTGAAAGTCAAAAAACAAGAATTTCGAAAATCAAAATCTAATGATACTAATTTAAGTGATACTGAATATATTAAGACTGAGACTAATGATACGAATGATTTGTATGATATAGCTAATAACAATTTTATAAACCATCATTCGAATCATACAAATCATCAACAAACTGAATTTAATAATGATGCTTTAAAATTCCAAGCGCTTGAGGAATTACCTTCGCAAATCAAGACATATTTAAGTAATTTTGAAATTAAAGATATCCGTACTATTAAAAGTGTTTTACTTAAAGGAAAAAAGTCATTTAATAATGCACATGATACCTATTACCGTTTAGAAGACGTCGAATTTGAACTTGTGAGTGTTCTAAAACGTTTTAAAGCCATGTTACTACAAAAGAATGAAACCGTTGAAACTATGCAAGGCTATTTAATGCAATCAATTAAAGCAGAACTTGAAGAAATACATGCATTAAATATGCGTCGTCAAAACATACCTCAATACAATATCTTTAATAAATAACTCAAATAATCTTACAGCAATCAAAACAACATCAAAATTTGAAATTAAGTCAACAGAAAACATACGTTAACCTATGTGTAAGACTTAAGCAAAATATAAACATTTTAAACTAGAAGAGGGCAAAGATAGGACCTTATTTTTACAAGAAAGGCGTTGAACAATTGCTAACCAATTTCTATGCCAATTTTTAAATTTGCATGTAACTGAGCACAGTGTTTTAAAAAATCGACACTGGATTTGCTCAAATTTTATGTTGTGAAATTAAAATATATTTATTTGGCTCTCATTTGCGTTTTAAGAGTTTATGTAATTGTTCAGACATAAAACTATATAAAATACTCTTAATTCTTTAAAATGCCCCTTTAAAATTAAAAATAAAGGCATTCTAATTTTTAAAATATATTTAGATAAAAATAAAAAGCTAACTCAAACTGAGCTAGCTTTTTATTTCAATACAGTATTAATTTTTATATCTGCGCCACAACGCTGATTAATTAAAAGTAAGATAAAAAATCGACGAAGGTCGATGTTGGTAAAATGAAAGCTACATATCTTTATAAAATATCAATTGTCGTGTCATTGTCGTGGCTATTTTTTAAAATGAGGAGTAATTTAATACTATGAATCAATCAAAAATCGCAAAATTAAGAAAAGACAAATCGTTAACGCAAGAAAACTTAGCCGAAAAGGCCTGTGTCACAGTAAGAACTATTCAAAGAATAGAGGCAGGTGAAGAAGTTAGTAGCGAAACACTTAAAAATATTTCGAATGCGTTAGATGTTACCATCAATGAACTCTTTGAATCGATTGCGTCGTCTGATAAGGAGGAGGAAATCATGGAAATAGCTAAAGAACAACAAAAGCAGTTTCATTATCGTAGAAATGAACAATTGACGTTTCGATTCATCGCATTTGGCGTTATATTTGTATTTTTAGGTTTGTTTGGTATTTTTGTAGGAGGATTAAACGGGTTAAAACAAGACATTTATGGCGTTGTCTGGATTTTTGTGCTGTTTTTAAGTTTAGCTATGATGCATTATGTTTTAAATGTATTGATATCAAAAAAATTAGATGAAAAATATCCGATGACTGTTGGTATGAGCAATAAAAGATCTAATATGAAACAGCAACCTGTCAAAAATGGTTGGGAATTTATGGCTCGATATTGGTGGATCATTTTTCCAATTGGCGGCTTTTTAAGTTGGCTTATTCCTGAATTGACAGGAAAGTAAAACTCAAACAATAAAAATATAGTTGGGAAGCATCGCTTTTTATTATTTGAGTGTTCACAATTGATATCACCTGTTTTAAAAGGTTCTCATTTTTGAGTGTGGGGGAGTCAGCAACTTTTTATGCCGAGAAAATTGATTGTCATTGAGAAGAACCCTTAACTAAACTATATCGACGAATGTCGGTATAGCTTGAGCTATGATACCGACCCGACCATTCGATAAGATTCGGGATTGTTAAGGGTTCGGAGGCTCAATGACAATCAAGGAATTGGAATAAATCTCATCCATGATGTGATCAATAATGATAAATAAAAAGGTACCTATACGGTACCTAAGTGATATCACGATCATAACTTTGGAAAACAAACCATTCGATGAGTTCATAGGGATCGAATGGTGTAGGTGGATGTGTATATGCCAATAAGTTGTGTCTCTGACAGTGAATATAAACAGCGCTAGCGAGTCGATTTAATGTATTCAGCTCATCCATATCGGCATGATTTTGGTCGACTTTTTCAAATAATAAAATAACTTCAACGATGTCATAACCGAGTTGTTCAAGGTACATTTGAATATGATGATACATATGAAAGGCCTCCTTTATAATGAATACGCCGTATCACAGGATTGTGATACGGCGTTGATTGATGTGATAGATATTCAATATTGATTTTTTTGAGTAAGACAAAGCTATTTAGATTTATTTCTTATCTTGAACATAGCGGCTATCGGGTGCATCAAACTGAATGCCTTTTGTTTTTTTGCCTACCGGTGTAACCAGATTCAACTCACCATTGTTTTGACTTATAAATGCATATTTTTTGTCATAGACATCAGCGGTACCACCTGCAACATCAAAGGCGATCATATGATGGTTAGGATGTTTGTCGGTTGTGAGGTAATCAATCGTACCTTTGTTTTCATCTAAAGCATTTGATATACCACTTTCCGTCATGACTTGTTCAATATCGCCAATATCTTCAGGTTGTTTTGTGTTACCAATCCCTTGGGGATGAATGGCAAATGCTTCTCGTGTCGAATGGTTCCCTGTTTCATCTTCTGTCACTTGGATACGCACTTTTTGAGGTTGAGGGGCGTGATAAGTCATATTATCTAAATGTTTTATGGCTGTTTCAGGTTGGGTTTGAAAATCACTTGCTTTGAGTTTAAAACCATCATGATCCTTCAGTTGTTTACGATCCACAAGTTTTTGTATTTCTTGTTTCATTTCTTTTTTCTCATATTGAAAAGCAGCACGATCATCTTTTTTGGCCATATCAATAATAGCTTTATCTGATTTGTCTTTAAAATCACCTAACGTGCGATCAGATGCTTGATCACTACTATAAACGGTTTGTTTGCCATTTTGTGTCACAATATAAGCTGTCACGACGGAATTTTTTGTCGGTGTTGGATTGTCTTCTTTTTTGACGAGATATGAGATGTGTTGATCTTGATGCATCACGTCTCCTAATTTGACGTGTGTTTGATTGGCTGCTTGGTTATGGTGCCCACATCCCGCTAATAAGAAAGCGAGACTGATCATACTAATGATACTTTTTTTCATTGTGATAACTCCTTTGCGTTTTGGATATAAAGAAGCGATAGCTCTTCATATTGAAGACCTATCGCTCAGTTAACTGATTAAGCTTGGTGAGAAGCACGGCGAGCGATGAATCCAATACCCGCCATCAGTGCGACGATGCCAACCATTGTTGTTATACCAGTATGAGATTGACCTGTCTCTGGTAATGTTTGATCTGTTGTATCATGTTGTGATGTTTCAGTGTGTTGTGTTGCTGCTTGTGTTGTGTTTTGATCGTGTGATGATGTGTCTTCATAATGACCGAAGGTTTTATAATCTTGACCACTGCTGTCGGTACTGTGTTTAACTGTACCATCTTTATAAAGACGTGTGATGCCTGCACCGCCGACGCCTGATTTGTTATTGGTTGTCACTTCATAATAATCACCATGATCTTTCGGTTGACCATAACGAATTAAATCAGGTTGATTACCGTGCTGTTTGTCGACTTGTTGAATAATGTCGACGGCATTTGATCCATTGATGTTACTTTCAGCTTTTGCCTGAGGGGCATGTAAACCCGATAATAAAAGTGTTCCCCCAATGGCAGTCGTACTAAGTAATTGTTTTGTTTTCATAGAATCGCTCCTTATTGAATAAATTAGATTGATGATTACTTGATCTCAATAATCAAAAATAAATCATCAATCGAGACAGCGTTAAATACATCTAATTCCTCCTTACTATTTTTGAAAAGCTTGATATTTGTAGTACATGTGTAAGACAACGCCGATGGCGACAGGGACGATAATAAAATACATGATGATCATGTAGGCACCGACAAAGAAGAAGAGAAAACCTAGGTACCCCATGGCGATAAACCAAGCGGCATTGCCCATCTCTGCACGACGATTCCGTTTTTCAGCGTCTATATTAGTCGCAGTCCAATGTCCGTTTCGATGATTGTAGTTAAACGCGTATCGATCATCGGCGTAGACTTTGCCTCTTTCTTCGCGAATCCATTGGTTGTGACGTTCAGTAAAGCGATCTTCAAGTTTTACTAATCCCCAATAAAATCGTGTGAAGCTGATAGATTTCACAAAACGGATGTACGTTAATGTGAGTGGGGATAATATCATGACGATGAAGGTATATAGATGCACGAGTTGCGTCATGATGGGTGGTGCTGAGAGTGGGACAAAGAAAGGTTCTTTGCCAATCTCAAATGGAAAAACAATCGATACGAGGATGATATAAAACCAAAACCAACGTGGGACGATTTGAAAGACCGATTGAACAAAATGTAAGAAACTTGAAGTATTCAGTTGTTGAGTATTCTGATACAAACGGAGATGATTGAGTTGTTTGAGTGATTGAAACATAGACCTTAAAGTGCTCCTTTCATGTAAACCATTTGTAGTTGAATCAGTTCGGTTGTGAATTGCGCAAAGAGCGTGTCAGGTGACACTAAACGTAATGCATGACGATATGTAAAACAAAAATGAATGGCTTCTGAGGGTGCCATTTGGAATGTCACAAGCATTTTGTGTGCGTCATTTTTGAGGACGTATGTTTGATAATGATGTTGTAATTGTTGATAAAGTTGATGTGTCATTTCATATGTGACACTCGTCGGTGTCACTTGATCATCGGTCATGGTTTGATGACTCATATAATAATTTTGCGTATGATGGTCGTATAATAAATGTTGATGTTGATCGTTTAAAAAGTCACGAATATCTTCTAAATCTCGTTGAATCGAACGTGGATGAACGTGAAATGTTTCAGCCAACAAAGGCACATTAACATAACGGTGATCACGTAACTTAGTATAGATAGTTAATGTTCGTTGAACCTTGTTTCCCACAATATTGCCCCCTTATGATTTTGATTATAAGCAAAACAGACGACAGGTATCGTCGTCTGTAAAAAATTAAAATAGGTATCAAATTGAATGATGTTTATGGTGTTTAAGATGATTATTGAACACCATTTTTGTGATTTGTTTCGTGACAAATCGTGTCGTTCTGAGACAGTGTTAAATGACATGATAGTAATACGATTGGATTAAAAAATAGTCACGTAAGTCATGAGGATTGAGCGCAACAACGGTTAACTCTAAACCCAATTTGAGATCATCACGTAGGTAACGATAGATGTTTTGAAAGAGTCGTTGCATCGTTGTGATTTCATTTTGCGTGGCACGATGTTCAAAGATTTTTTGACATATGATTGCGACCTTCACAGGATCTTTTTGATGTTTGAACAAGTACTGATTTATGTGTTGATATACCATTTATTTCACCTCTATTCGAAAAATTTTCAACGTTTCAACTAGAACGATGGCCATCGTTCCTATGGTTTTGAACTTTGAAAAACGTCTCAACTTTTTGAACGAACATCATCTCCAAAAAACAAACATGCATTAAAATAACGAAAGTTACCGGGATTTAAAAAGTTACCGAGACGTCATAAAGCCCATAGCGGCGCGGTTGAAAATTTGGAAATTGTCAATTTTGTTTAAAATTGGCTACTTTTTGGTTAAAAAAGTTACCGGGGCTTTTTCGGGTTATTTTAGCTCCAATATCGAAAGTAGATATTGGAGCTAATTCCTTGGGGCTCTAAGCTCCACGCAGTGGGAGCAAGTGAGCGAAGCGAGCGGTAAGGAAACCCCAGCTATGCTGGGTGACACCGAAGGTGGCATAGTTTTCCCTTATGCTCTTTACCGGGTAACTTTTTAAAAGGTGCTCGTTATATAAAAAAGTTAGCTCCGGAGCACAAAAAATTGCTTTGGCGGTTACTTATTTTCTTTGAAAAATAGGAGTGGATAGCGAGCTATTTTGAAAAGTTGAAGGCGTGTTTGAGATGTCATGGTATTTGATTTTATGTGTGGTTGAAATCGTCAGTGATCATATGAAAAAGAAAAAAACGAGAACATGTTAAGACGTCAAAAAGAGAGTTCCAATATTAAAAATGGGGGATTAAAATCAAAAAAATGTGTGGCACTTATTTGTATATATGAAGCAAATGAAACGATGTATGGGCGTGTTTGGGATCGGTTTTAAAAGTTAAAAATTGACAATCAATGATCGATAATAATGATTTGAAAAACTATTTTTTGATATAGTTTATTGCCATTTTTTTGAATGTCTAAGGTCAGTGAATATATCCAAATAGGACATTAAAATCGTTCAATGTTATTCATTTTTACGTCGTGTTTTTAATGATTCATGTGTTCAAAAATGAAGTGATTATGATTCAAAAAGGACATCAACGGATTATCATTTATGTGATATTTTTAAATTGAAACACGACCATTTTTGATTTAAAAGTTACTTAAAAAATATGATGGTTTTTGATTTTTAGTTTGATGTTAAAGACATCATTGTGGTCAAAAAGAAAGACAGAATGAGGTTGTTTTTTCAAAAAAGGAATGAACAAAAATATCATTATGCATGGATATATCATTAAAAAAAGTATCATAAAATTAAAGTTAGATGAGATAGGTTGTATCTAAAAAAGGAAGCATGTTGATAGTATAAAATGATTTTTTAATTTAAAAACGGAATATCAAACGAGAGTGTTTTAATTCAAATGATAAGGGTTAATCTGTAAAAAGAAGTGGGAAAGTATATTTTACTAGAGATCAAAATAAATATAAGTGAGTCAATTTTAAAGTTGAAAAAGTAAATCTATAGATAATTGAAGATAAGATAATCTAAACGGGATAAGTAGTAGTAATCAAACTTAAAATTATATAAAGGGAGTAGAAAAATGAAAGAAATTCTTGGTTTTATAACAATAGTAATTTCACTATTTAAGTTTTTTAAAAATTATTTTGACTTCAAAAAAATTGAGTATTATTATGCAATCTCCTTTCATCTTCTTGTGTCATTGATATTTATGTTTGTATTATTTGCGGTTGATTTTTGGTTATTTAGTAAAATAAATTACTTAGACGCAATATGTATAATACTCTTTACAGTGGAAGGTGGATTATTTTTATTTACGGTTATTATGTATGGTTCTACTTATAGGTTAGCAATCAATCATTTTGTACTTTATAAAGACAAAAAAGATAAACTGTTTGAAAGAATAAGTCATACTAATCCCTTTAATAAGGAAACTATTAAAGTTAAACAGGAAGATGATATATTAGAAGAACAAAATAAAGAAAATCGAATTTATGATTATATTGATGAGTATCAATTAGAAGTCATTACTTATATAGATAAAGATAGTAATAAATATAATGAATATGTGTATGAGGTATATAAATCACCTTTTAAAAGAATGTCTTTTAAAGAGTTGAAAATCAAAAAATATTTATGGATATTACCTATTATATATTTAATGACCATCGCATTAGGTTATTTTTTCAATAACTGGATTATCTTTGTTGTAATGATACATATTCTCATATGTATATGGTTTTTAGCTATACTTATTAGAATTGGAGATTTATTACGTCAAAAAAATAATACAGACAAATTAAAAATGATGCGTGATTTCTGAAAATAACTAGGTTTAAATAAAACCACTTATCGGAAGTAGATATGCTTGTATATTCACAGATGGTATAATAATAGAGTCGCCTATCTCTCAGGCGTCAATTGACGAAGAGAGGAGGTGCATTACTTTGCTAATCATTTTCGTTCACATCATAGCACCAGTCATCAGTGGCTGTGCTGTTGCGTATTATACTTATTGGCTTAGTAAACGCAACAAATAATTAATAGGCGACTTATAAGCCAGCATCGAAAAAATCCCCACACTATTGCAGTAGTGTGGGGATTGGTGCATTAATTGTTAATCATTTTCGTTATCTAGATTATAACACTGGTTAGTAGAGAAATGCAAAATTATAAAGTGTGTTGAGTTAAATTAAACATTTTTCTTTTTAAAGACAAATACTACGAGAATTAAGAAAATAATAATATAAACAATATGGTTCTGTTGCAAAGTTAAAAATCACGTAATATTTATACTGAAAAACGAAAAATAATTAATACTAACAAAACTCTTTACTGTTAAAACAATATTTGCTTTTATAGTTTTGTATAGATGTGCATATAATTTTAACTTTGCAACAGAACC
>NZ_JBBOVL010000005.1:0-13808 GCF_038006565.1 Staphylococcus sp. FSL W8-0304
CTCATTGTCTTTAACGCCTACCAAATGGACGTCTTTTTTATGTTTTTGTCTATAGTTATAATGTTCAATAGATTGCGTGTAATGTACAACATGTTTTTCTATAAATAATTGATATTCTTGTTCTGTTAATGTAACAAATTTCATTTTTCCACCTTTTTCATTTAAAATATAAATCCTGGAGTTGGGCTCCAGGATTTAGGGTCTGAAGTTCTAATTAATAAATATAATTATATTGCGCAGCTTGTTTCTTAGTTAAAGTACGAGTGCCATAACCTAAACGTACATTGTAATTGTATTCTGAAATCTTTATACTTCCATTTTTATTTACTTTTTCAACAAAAGCGACATGGCCATAACCACCACCGCCTTTAGAAGTTTGAAGAATAGAGCCAGCTATGGGTTTTTTACCTGTAGCAAATCCAGCTCTTTTGGCTTCATTAAGCCAATTTTTTGCATCTGTAAAACTAGATGGAAGATATCTTTTTGTTTGATTCCTTTTATTATGTACGTACCACGTACAATTATTTTTCGTATGATAGTTTGGCTGTTGTTTTTTTATCGGCCGTGGATATTTATCGATTTCTGCTGCTTGAGCGATATGATTTTGATCAATTTTTGGACTATATTCCAACATATTAACGCCTGTTAGCGCTATCGAAGATAATAAAGTGCATGTAATTAATTTTTTTAACATCAAAGAATTTTCCTCCTTGACTTCAGACCCCGTTTATAATATTATATTAAAAGTAAATAATATACAAATTTAATATTATTATGGAGGGGTACTCAAGTCTGGTTTAAGAGGCCAACACTTTGTGTTTGGTAGGAGCTTTTTGCTCGCGTTGGTTCAAATCCTTCTCCCTCCGTTTACAAAAAGTATAAGAAAGAATATAATAGATTTAACAAATATTGCGTCATGAACGCACCAAACCCCAACCTACTGCCATAGGTTGGGGTTTTTAGGTGTTTGGCTATGTCGCCTATTTTTTACTGCGTTGTTCTAGCCAAAAGCGAAACAACACACCACAGCAATCTATAAAAATAGATACTATGATATAAACAAATATTGCAGTCATGAGCACGCACCTCCTCTCTACGTCAAATTGACGTCTGAGAGATAGACGACTTCCCAATTATAACAAAATCTCTCTGTATTGTACGATTTCACATGATATGTATGCCCGCACACAATATGCAGGCATACAGTATGCAACACTTGAACATATAACATCACCAACGTCTAGAAAATAGATGAATTTTAGGCGCTCAATTATTGTTAATACCCAACTAATCAATTTTGATTAGTTGGGTATTTTTAATGACAATTTACATACAAATAACATTATTATACATTTTATTGTTAGAATGTATAATAATAAAACATTTATCATTATTGTTTTTTATTTATTTTTTATATAAAAATGTCAAGGAGGTCATTATGGATCTTAAAACAGTGAATCAACGTATTGCTGAAAAAGAACAACAAATCAAAGAATTGTCACGCCAAATGAGTAATAAACGTAATTCAATGAAAACAACACAATCATACACTCACTTTTATAAACAACTTCACATCTTAGAAAACCAGCTTAAAGGCTTAGAAAAATTAAAAAAGAAATTGAAATAATCATTCAAAGCGAGGGATTACTATGAAAGTTAAAAGACATTTATTCGATTTAGACGAAAGTGGTAGTAGAGAATTTGATTTTTCAATATTAATCATCATGCTATGTATCGCATTTAGAAACTACTTCAAAGGCTATGGATTCGCAATCCATTTAAATTCAGACTTATTGTTTGAAATGACCTTATTATTACTTCCTATTTCGCTCTTATTTTTTAATAAAATGACAGATAAAGACGTCGCAAATATATTCAAAAGCTATACTTCTCTTTTATTCCCATTTATAGGTGGCATTATCTATATGATTATAGCTTCATTCTTGATATACATTGCTCGTTTTATACCGTTCATTGATTTTCTTTTCAGTCTCATAGGTTTAGCTATTTTAATTGCTGGTATTATCAACATTTTAATTGCAATATTAATATTCCTTACAAAAAAACGAGTAAAACAAAAAGAGTCTAAAAAAGTAAACAATTAAGACTGAATAAAGATACAAAAGTTCTCTTAATGAAAATGCATGAAAACGTGTGGTTAAGGGTATGTATAAAAGATGAATAATCGATAATCCAAACACAAAGGGACAAACGCTGAAATGACGGCGTTTGTCCCTTCGTGTTGAGTTGACATAATTAGTTCTTATAGGTAGTTAGTTTGTATATATTATTCATTTACTAGTTTCTATACCATGCTGTCTTAGGCCAGTTTTTATGATTTGGTTTTCCTTTCCATGATGAACAATCTTTAACACCTTTTTTCTTCACATTTAATCCATCGCACTTAGTCATTTTTCCTATAGAAGAACATTTATAAGCTTTAGCATGGTACCAGCAGTCACTCTTATAAAAATCTGCATATGCTTTAGGATGTTTTTTAGACCAATATCTATGATCCGATTTAGTTCCATTAAATCTATTACAATGAACGTGAGTTCCTTTTTTTACTTTTTGTCCATCTTTTTGACCTTTATATGATTTGCTATAAAGTGAAGTACCTTCTGGTATTTTTCCATCATCTTTACCATCCATACTGCCAACAAAATCAGAGAAATTAATCACTTTAGTTCCACTTTCATTACTTCTATTAGCAGTATTATTTTTCTTATCTGGGTTTGGTAATGTATCTTCTATAGTAACTTTATTATCTTTCTTAATAACATGAAAATTACTATCTTCTTTCTCAATATCTTTAAATTGTTTCATTGTTTTTGAATCAACTTGAGATACATCATAAGTACCAACTAATTTAACATTTTGAGGAGCCGTATTTTCTTCTGCCTTACTAGTATTTGATTGTAACGATCCTATCCCTGTACTAGTTATTAAAATACTTGCTAAAAATATTTTTGTGAATTTTTTCAATTTTTACATCTCCTTAAAAATAATTATATTATGTAGAAAAAGCTTTCATTTTTACGTTATCATAAATAATAAAAAATTTTTAAAGAAGAGGCGTTAATTCATGAAAAGAACATTATATATATTTGTTATAATAGCTTTTTTGATAATTTGTTACATTTTTTTAAACTTTTTATTTTTCGATAAATGGGTTTGCTATTCTAGCGAAAAACAAATCAATAGTTATATAAAAAATCACGATACAAAAAAATTACATGATATAACAGATAATAATAAAACTTATCAAATTTTAAGAAACTCTAAAAAAGTATCAATTAAATTACGATCAGATAATCAAGGAAGTGAGGGCATCGGATATTACCAAGTGAATCTAAATGATAAACCTGCGAAACTTTATATAAAAATTAAGCATGCTTTTATCCCAGAAGTGCCTGAGGTTAAAACAATAGAATTAGAATAATAAATAACAAAAGGGAACTCAATAATGAGTTCCCTTTTGTTGCCATAACATGCATTATGGGTAGCTAATTTGTATATTCTATGTATAAGCTTATTTAATATTAACATTACTTGAATATACTATGTTTTACAGAATAAATTCATAAATGTATATGTTACATTAAGTATGTAAGTGTTAATAGTAAACTTTCGAATATATTTATTTTGGCTAAAAAATTTACAAAAATAACAGTATTTATTAGGAGGATTACAATGAAAATAGTAGTTATTGGTGCTACTGGCACAATAGGTAAAAGTGTATCTAAGAAACTTAAAGAAAATAATCATGAAGTTATTGAAGTTGGCAGTAAATCTGGTGATTATCAATTAGATATTACCTCTCCAACAGAAATTGAACAAATGTATAAAGATATTAAAGATATAGATGCTGTTGTCAGTGCCACGGGAGGAGCAACTTTCAAATCCCTATCAGATATGAGTTTAGAAGAAAATAATGTAGCCATAAAAAGTAAATTATTAGGACAGATAAATCTTGTTTTAATAGGCCAACACTATTTAAATAAAAATGGTAGCTTTACTTTAACTTCCGGAATTATGATGGATGATCCTATTTTATTAGGTTCTTCAGCAGCTATGGCAAATGGTGGTGTCTCAGGATTTGTTACATCAGCAGCTGTAGAATTAAAAAATGGTTTAAGAATTAACAATGTAAGTCCTAATGTCGTTGAAGAAGCTTTAGATAAGTATGGAGAATTCTTCAAAGGATTTACAGCTGTTCCAGTTGATAAAGTAGCAAATGCATTTATTAAAAGTGTTGAAGGCGCTCAAACTGGACAAACGTATAAAGTTTATTAATGTTTTAGTATCTCATTATCTTATATTCAATTTTCATTTTTAAAAGACCCAGACGCTGATATGATGGTGTTTGGGTCTTTTTCCTTTAATTAACATAATTACTGATTATAGGTATTTAGTTTGTATAGTTTATTCATTGACTTTCTTTATTTAAATTAAGGTTTAAAGTTAGAATAGTATTAAAAATTACAAGACTATATGATTTATATCTAATTCATAATTTTATATGAAAATATGAAGGAGCGATGAAAATGAAAAAAGAAAATTTACTTACAGGAGACAGACCCACTGGTAAACTTCATATCGGGCATTATATCGGGTCCCTAAAGAAAAGAGTTAAAATACAAGACCAATTTAACAACTTTATTATGATAGCTGACCAACAAGCATTAACTGATAATGCTAAAAACCCTAAAAAAATTCAAAATAGCTTAATAGAAGTCATATTAGATTATTTATCTGTAGGCATAGATCCAATAAAATCTAATATTTTTGTTCAATCTCAAATTCCCGAATTAAGTGAATTAACCATGCATTATTTAAATCTTGTTTCTATTTCACGATTAAAAAGAAATCCAACAGTCAAAAATGAAATGAAAGAAAAAAATTTTGGTGATAGTGTCCCAACAGGATTCTTTATTTATCCAGTTAGTCAGGCAGCCGACATAACTGCTTTTAAAGCATCCATTGTCCCTGTAGGTGAAGATCAGATACCAATGATTGAACAGACAAATGAAATTGTTAAAACCTTTAATAATACGTATAAGCAAAATGTTTTAAAAAGAGCTAAAGCTTTATTACCCGAAAAAGGAATGGGTAGACTTCCGGGGATAGATGGAAAAGCTAAAATGAGTAAATCTTTAAATAATGCCATTTATTTATCTGATTCTCCGGATATTATTAGACAAAAAGTAATGTCTATGTATACTGACCCTAATCACATTCGAGTTACTGATCCTGGTCGAATAGAAGATAATACAGTATTCACTTACTTAGATGCTTTTTGTAAAGATAAAAAGTACTTAGCAGAAATGAAAGAGCATTATAAAGCCGGTGGTTTAGGTGACGTTAAAGTTAAAAAATACTTAAATGAAATCATACAAGCAGAATTAGAACCTATTAGAAATAGAAGAAGTCAATATCAAAATAATTTAGATTATATATATGAAATATTAAAAGATGGAAGCAATCAAGCTCGATTAATAGCATCTCAAACTCTTCACGAAGTCAGAGATGCTATGGGAATTAATTATTTTTAAATTTTAAAGGTACTCATACTTTGAGTATCTTTTTTGTTGATATATTGCAATTATAGGTAGCAAGATTATACATACTATTAATTTTTTAATAGTCAATTCACTTACTTATTCACTGAACTTAAATTAGTTAAATGAGGAGGTATTATAGATGAATTCTTCTAAGTATTTCGATCATTTAGTTGTTTTTACAGCAGGAATAGGAATGTTTTTATCCACCCTTGATAGCGGAATTATCAATGTCGCATTACCCACTTTATCTAAATCTTTTAATGTTGATACTTCTTTTATTACTTGGAGTGTCACACTATATACTTTATTATTAACAGGCACAATTATAATATTTGGGAGACTAAGCGATAAATACAGTCGTTTAAATATATATAGTTTAGGATTAACTATTTTTTTAATAGCTTCTATTTTATGCGGTTTTTCAAACAACGTCATACAATTAATCGTTTTTCGTGGTTTACAAGGTATAGGTGCAGCAATGTTACAAGGAACTGCTACGGCTATTATTACTACAACCATTCCTGAAAATAGACAAGGTTCTGCGTTAGGAACGTTAAGTATTCTATTAGGAATAGGTCCTGTTTTAGGTCCAAGTATTGGAGGTCTTTTAATATCTGTAGGTAATTGGAGATGGATATTTTGGATCAATATTCCCTTTATATTTATCGGTTTAATCGGCTGTTTATTTTTAAAAAGATATATTAAAGAGCAAAAAAGTACGTCTATCCATTTAGATATACGTGGAAATTCATTATTATTTCTATCTATCTTTTGTTTATTAATAAGTTTAACATCTTGGTCTTATCACTCAATTTTTAATATATCAGTATATGGCAATTTCCTAATCTTTATTGTTTCTTTTTGCCTATTTATTATATGGGAGTTAAAAACAAATCATCCTATCATCGATTTACGTTTATTCAAGAATGTATCATTTTCATCTCCAATATTTGCAATATTTGTATTTGGAGGTACAACATCTTTAGGTTTTATAATTCCTCCATATATTTTAGAAAAGATTAATCATCTTTCATCTTGGCAAATAGGATTAGTTAACCTTACTTCTCCTTTAGGATTAGTACTTACTTCAAAAATATCTGGTAAATTAATTTCTCGCATTGGCAATATTGTATTAATGACTACAGGACTAATTATTATGATTGTGGCATATACAAGCCTAGGATTATTACAATATATATTAAATCCAGTGACAATAAGCTTATTATTACTAATATATGGTATAGGAGGAGGTTTTTTCCTACCGTCTAATACTTCAGCAATAATGGGAACTGTATCTCAAGATATGCAAGGTACTGCTGGAGCTACACAAAGAATGGTTCAAAATATAGGTATTGCTTTTTATACAGCAGTTACTTCATTATTTATCAGTAATTCATCAAATTCAGATAAACTCATAGAAGGGTCAAGTCATGCATGGTTATTTGCATCAATAACACTCTTTTTAGCATTATTACCTTTTTTATTAAAAATATTAAAGACTAAATATGAACCTAATTAATATATTTATAACAAATAATACTTCTTTTTCTTTATTAATAGTGGCTATCAATTAGCCACTATTTTTTCGTCAGAAAAAATCATAAGGGGCTTGGGGAGTATCCCCAACAAGCAGGCGACGATACCACGTTAGTGGCTAGCAAAGCCAATGCTTGCCAAACCACCTAACGACTTGATTAATTTTACTTTATCCTATAAAGTAAAATGTAAGAAAGGCGTTATCTTTCGAAGAAAGCGTGGTGGGATTGAATGAGCGAACAAAATAACTTTGTGGCTAGCGACGAAACTGTTGGGCGAAACCGTAAACCCAACCGTAAGGCGCCGAAACAAATCAGTTTTCGTGTGAGCGAATCCGAATATTTAAAGTTACAACAATCAGCTGAAACTTTAAATATGAGTGTGCCTGCTTTCGTTAAGAAAAAGGCACAAGGTGCCCGATTGGTCGCACCCAAATTGGATCAAGCAACGCGACAATCGGTAGCGAAAGATTTGAGTATGTTGGGCGCAAATGCCAATCAGATTGCGAAATATTGCAACCAACATCAACACGAAGCGCCGAACTATGAAGCATTAGAACGTAATATCAGCGAATTACGTGAAAGGTTAGATGAGATATGGAACAAACTAAATTAAGGTGGCTTTTAAACGGTATTTATTTTACGTTTTATACCATTCTTATTGTTGTGCTATGGATAATGAAAATAAATATTTTTGATAACATATGGAGCATTTTAAGTTTTTGGGGAAGTGTTTTTATTTTTAGAATTTTAATTGACTATTTTGCTCCTAAACAAAGAAGAAGTGATAATGATGGCAACGACTAAATTAAGCGCCACCAAATCAACGTCACGGGCCATTAATTACGCTGAAAAACGTGCCATTGAAAAAAGTGGCTTAAATTGTGATGTCGACTATGCCAAATCGAGTTTTAAAGCTTCTCGTGAGTTATATGGTAAAACCGATGGGAATCAAGGGCATGTCATTATCCAATCGTTTAAACCTGGCGAAGTCACGCCCGAACAATGTAATCAATTAGGCTTAGCACTCGCTGAAAAGCTCGCACCGAATCATCAAGTGGCGGTCTATACGCATGCAGATACAGACCATGTACACAATCATATTGTGATTAATTCAATTGACCTCGAGACAGGTAAGAAATTCAATAACAATAAACAAGCGTTACGTAATGTCAGAAATTTCAATGATGAGGTTTGCATAGAACATGGTTTAAGCGTGCCAGAAAAGGACACAGCACGCTTACGTTATACGCAGACAGAAAAAGCGATTGCTGACCCTAATACGAAATCAACAGCCCAATATTCATGGAAAGATGAGATTAGAGAGGCGATAGACCAATCACAAGCCACGAATATGGATGAATTCAAAGACCATTTAAAACAACATGGTATTACGATTGAACGAGTCACACCGAAAAGTATTACGTATCGACATTTAGCTGAAGATAAAAAAGTACGTGGTCGTAAACTCGGTGAAGACTACAACAAAGGGGGTATCGAAGATGGCTTTGAAAGACAAATACAACGACAACAACAAACAGAACGAGCATCAGACACCGACGTCCAACCCAAACGACGAACTTCAAGTCGTGATGAAGCAACTGAACGAGATACAGGTGTCACTCAAGCAGATTGGGACAAATTCGCCCAAGACACAAATGAGCTTGAGCGTCGCCGACAAGCTGCAGAGTCAGCAAGACTTGCTCATGAAAAGGCTCGAAGAGATCGAGAAGAGAGAGCACGAGAGAAACAAGCGTCACAACGAATTATTAACGACGATCGAGACCACGGCCTCGAACTTTAATCAAGCGACTGAAATCACACAAAAACGTTTCATCAGTGTAGCGAAACACTATATTGAACGGATTAATAACGATAATTTAAAACAAGATTTTCAAACGGCGATACAAGAAGAATTGGAAGATGTGAAAACAGACACACATAAGGCGATTGAGCAGTTACAAACCAACCAAGCAGAACTGCGACAAGCGAATAATGATTATAAAAAAATGATAGATGAACGTATCAAGCACAACGAAACAGCTGTTAAACAATATGATCAAGTGATACAACGTTTAACCAAAGGCATCACAGCGATGTTTTTTATTGTTGCCTTAGTCATGATTGCTTTTTTAGCGCTCAGTCCGTTAGGTGACTGGTTAGGTATGCAACATTTTTACGAATGGTTGAACTATGTCCTGAAAACAGGCCATTCAGCATGGCGTTACTTGATGATTGTATTCTATCTTGTTCCTTATGCTTTATTTGGATTGCTTATATATGCCATTTTAAGCGCGTATAAGCGTATTTAATATGAATATTGGACCAAAACCACGTTGTTGATAATGAAAAAGCTGTATCAAGCTTAAAATAGCTTAGAAATTAAAGGGAGATTCTATTTTATAAAAAGGAGGAACTATGGGAAGAGAGTTATTTTTAAGTGTCGTATTTTTAATGTTTATATTTATAGTTTTGATATTTTCGGATTATATATTTTTAAATGATCTCTATTATTTGAAAAATGCTTTAGTTTCTATAGCTATAACTATATTTATCATGTGCATGATTGAAAAAAAGTGAAATAAAAAAAGACGGGCACGCCCGTCTCTAAGGAATTATCCAAACAATAGAGTTAGTTCCATGTTTTGTTTGCAAAATATGGCATTAAGCTATACTTATATATTAGCAAAAAATTAGCTATATATAAACTATCAGAACTCAAACTGTTATATTTACAATGCATTTATGCCGAGAAAATTTATTGACCATTGAGAAGAATCCTTAACTAAACTGTAACGACGAATGTCGGTTTAGCGTGAGCTATGAAACCGAAGAGTCGACAGTTTTGGGGTTTGTTAAGGGTTCCGAGGCTCAACGTCAATAAAGCAATTGTCATAATGTAAAATAAGTTTATATTAAAAAAGATGGTTTTATTAGCGTTTAGATATTAGAGTTATTTATAAGTAGTGAATAGAATTTTGAAGTTTATCTATGAATAAAGAAGGAGATTTTAATATGAGTAAATTGAATTTAAAAGTCTATCTTTGTCTATTAATAATTTTCGTTCCGATTATAGTTATTACTGCTTATATTTTGCCAGGTAATTATAAGGTTTTTACTATGGTATGGATATTAGTTTTTTGGTTTTTACATTATGTTATAAGAAAGCGTATTTCTAAATGAAATACGCTTTCTTATAACTTATTTTTTTGAAAGTACTTTTACTGTTTGTGAAACTTGACCTTTATTGAATGATGATACAGATGGTTTTTTAGTTTTTCCGTTCCACTTAGTTACTTTTTTTATTGTACCACCTTTTTCCATAGTAATACGAACAGGTCCTTTTTTAGCTTGATCATAGACCATTTTTGATTGGACAACGTCGCCAACACTTTTAGAAATTCCAAAATATGTTGCGTAATTTCCAGGTATAAGTCCTAGACCTGCATTAACTAAAGCTTGTTTTATAGAAAGTGAGTTTTCTGATGCGAACTTTTTAGCTTGACTACTTGTCATAAAGACATCAGCTTGTTTATATGATACTGAACCTCTTGGACTGTTATTAGTTACTTTGTATATAACATATCCACCATTTCCTTTTGCTTGAGATTGGTTTTCGTTATAAAAAATACTTATAACACTGCAAAGTAATAATACTGATAAAGTTAACGCAATTAATTTTTTTAAATTTACAGGTTTATTCATAGTTTTACCACCTTTTAACTTGTTTTTTTCGTACAAGGAAAGTGTAAGATAATACACAAGGAATATAAATGATATATTTATTAATATATTTAATGACTTCGTATTAATTTTTAAAACTATTATTAGAAAAGGTGATAGTATGTTATATAACAATTTGAGACGTCTAAGAAATTATAAAGGTCTTACTCAAGAAGAATTAGCATTAGAATTACAAGTAACACTTCAAACTATATATAAATGGGAAAAAGGTAAAAGTGTTCCCGATATGGAGAATATGAAGAATATAGCTAATTTTTATAATGTAAGCATTGATGATTTAATTAATAAAGAGTGTTGTATTGATATTTTGTTTGTTAAATAATATTATATTTTGACTTAAATAGACCAGTGTCTAAAAATTCGACACTGGTTTTGCTGAAATTTTTGTTTGTGAAAAGTAAATATTTTTAATTGGCTCTCATTTGCGTTTTAAGAGTCAATATAAATTTTTATGTAATTAAAACTATATAAATAGCCCCTAATACTTCAAAATACTCCTTTAAAATTAAAAATAAGGGCATTTAAGATTTAAATACTATTTGTGATAAATTTTTTTGAAAGAAAGGAGTTTTATTTTTGAAGTTTATTTTATATTTCGTATACTTTTCTGTATTTTTTTTATTTTAAATTTGTAAGAGTCAAATGCCCCGAACTTTTTAATATCTTTTTATAAATCTTTTTAAAACCTTTTTAGGCACTATGTAACCCCTAGAGCGACAATGAATCAAAGATGTTAAAGGCATAGTTTTGCCACATAAAAGGCATAGTTTTGCCACATAAAAGGCATAGTTTTGCCACATAAAAGGCATAGTTTTGCCACATAAAAGGCATAGTTTTTTTGTTGCTATGCCTTTTATGTTTTGTTACTTTATTGGTAAGGTTTATAAATATATTTTTAAAATTAAAAAGGCATAGTTTTTTTGTTGCTATGCCTTTTGTATAAAAGGAGTATTATATGAGTGGAGAAACCGTTATATATAAAAACGAAATGAACTTAGTGCCTTTAAGACGATTTACAGCAACTGAAATTAACTTATTTTTTGCCATGTGTAATAAATTAAAAGAGCAAGACACTAATACATTACATTTGTCTTTTGATGAACTGAAAGAATTAAGTAATTATAGTCCAGAAACACGTAATATAAACAGATTTGTAGATGACTTACAAAGAGTTTACGATAAAATGTTAGATATTCGATATACTATTAGAACAGAAACGAAAATAAAAAAATTCGTTCTGTTTTATAAATATGAAATTGATATATCTGAAAGATATTTAGAAATTGCTACTTCTCCAGATTTAAAATATATTTTAAACTCCATTACTAGTAATTTTACTAAATTTGAATTAAAAGAAATGACACATCTCAAATCTACTTATGCCAAAAATATGTTTAGAATACTTAAACAATACAAACACACTGGTTATATGAAAATTAAAATTGAAGATTTTAGAGAACGTCTAGATATTCCCAATTCTTATAGAATGTCTAATATTAATCAATTTGTTCTAAATCCAATCATAAAAGAACTATCTACGATATTTAAAAATCTTCATATTAATAAAATTAAAGCGAAAAAAGGTCGTAAAATTGAGTGGTTAGAGTTTACCTTTGATGCTGAGAAACGCATTCACAGTAAACAAAAGCCACAAATGGCGAATATAGGTAAATCGAGACAATATATTAGTCGTGAGAAAACGCCAAAATGGTTAGAAGAACGAACGTATGGACAACAACTCCAAAGCGATTTTGATCCCCAACTAGAAAAAGATAAAGAAGAATTTTTAAAGCATCTTAAATTAGATTGGGAATAATAAATAACACAATAAAATTAGGATGTTTCTATATAGGAACATCCTAATTTTATTGTGTTATTTAAGTAACTTATAAACCTTGTGAAAAATAGGGCGTATAGGTTTGATGAAATCTCCAACGTATTCTTCGACATGGGCGTTAAAACCTTTTTTAAATTGCTGCACACCATAATCTTCAGCATTTTCACTAAAATCTCCAGTAATCCCATAAAAATTATATCTCGGTATATTATTATTTAATGCAAACTTTATCATATCCCATTGTAATCGATATGCCCCCATAAATTGGTTATATTTAGGGTTAGATCCACTTGATAAATAATAAACCTCATCTTTATTCCAGATATAATATGCCGACGCTAAATGAAGTATGTCCCCGTCAATTTTGATTAAATTTTCAGTTTCTGTAATATGCTTTCGGTTACTTGTTAATTGTTTATTTAATTCTTGGTACTTATTTTTATTCTTTTTTGAATTCGGGTTATCTTTTAGCTTTGCTTTAATTTCCTCTATTTGTTCATTAAGCACTAACTCTTTGTTATTTAACTGGTTTAAGTATTTTTTTAAATCTATATACGCTAATTTCAAAGCAGAATTATTATTATAGATGTTTTGCATTTCTTCAAAATAATCTTTCTCTCTAAATTTAAAGCCATGCTTTTCTTCTGCCATTCGGAATAATTCAAAGAATTGGTCTGTCTGTGAAATGTCTAGTGTTTTAACCTCTACACCCATCTCGTATGTCTTTTTAATATTTCTTCTAGTTTGGTAATCCATTTCATTTAAAATGTCTTTTTCGTTTTTGCCTTCCAAGTCTAAAACAGATAACCAGCGTATTTGGCTTGTATCAGAATAGCCTATACTATGACCTTGATATTGATAGCCTAAATGGTTGAGTTGATTTATTAAATTGGAATTATCGTACGACTTCAATATACGTCCATCTGCATCTCTATTATTTTCTAATATATAAGGATCAACTAAAACAAATAATCCCTTATGTCGTTTTAAATATCGAGTTAACCCAGTAAAAAAACATTCAACTAATTTTTCATTGTTAAAATCTAATACTGGACCTCTGTGAGAATAAAAATATTTAAATATTTTTAAAACTTGTGCTTCAGATAGTAAACACGCAGCTATAACTTC
>NZ_JBBOVL010000006.1:0-3996 GCF_038006565.1 Staphylococcus sp. FSL W8-0304
CAAATTCATGTTGCCAAAAATCTATGTGCTTTTGCAATTGTTTTTCATTCGCTTTTAAAGTCGATTTCATTGAATCTGTTAAATCAATCGGAGATATTTCTTTAATCAATTTCTTATATTTTGTTCTAGAATTTCTGTGAAGTTTTCCCCATTCTTCTTCGTCATTTAACAACATGAAAACAATTGCTCTGTCAGACGTTCGTTCAATACTTTTCCAATCGGGTTTCAAAATATGTAAATCATTAAAGCAATCGTTCCAGTAATCAACCATATTTCGTTTGAGTTCAATTTCTACACGCCATAAATGTTCTGAACTAATTTCAATATCTGCATTATCTTTACGTTCTTGTTTCTTGTTATAAATTCTAATAAATCTATCACTATCACGAACGCCAAAATATTTTGTTTCTGGTTTGCTGTTACGACCATAAAAAATGGTTTTTTTAACTGCTTTATCAGTCATTGCATAGTAATCGCTCAGATCATCTTCAAAATCAAAAGCTAAATCTAATCTTGTAAAACCGTCATCTTCCATGTAGTCGATGATATTTTGTTTTAACCAAATCATTTCTTCATGTGTAAGTTTATTGGGATTGAATTCAACACGCATATTACGTCTATCCCAACTATCTGCTTTCACTTTGTCATATTCAATATAAACTTTTTCTTGAAGTGCCTTAGCCTTAAACTTTGTTTGAAGTATATCCCAAAGTCGTATTCGTGGCTCGATACTCATAAACGCAGATAATTTTTGAGCGTTATTTTTGTTAAGATTTCCAACGATTGTCATAGCATCAAAACTCAATTTTGGGTCGGATATGCACACGGTATGTGCGTCTAACCGGCTATTAGAGTAGCCGGTTTTAGAAAAAGTGTCTAAATCCTTATTTTGTAAGTAATTTGAATGATTTTCTCTACTCATAAAAAATCGACTCCTTAATTTACTTTAAGAAGTCGCTCACCCAAATATATATCTTGATGTATATTCCAATATCGTTTAATATCTAAATATACAAAAGTATAAAAAACAACAACTGTTTTTCTTTGGATAAGTCGTTATCACAAACTTTGGTCAGGGCGTGAGCGACTTCTTTTTATTTGTTTATTAATATAACACTATCAAAAGGCTTGGTCTAATCAGATCAAGTCTTTTTTAGTACCAAAACTTATTACATAATCAAAATTACATTTCTTTTGATAATTTATATTGTTTATAAGCGTAATAAACTATTAATGCTTGTACTACCACTTGTGCAACTGATAGTCCTATACGGATGTTTTTATTAATTTTCTCACTCATTCTCTTCATCTCCTTTCGTTGCTTTATTCCAATTCCTCTATTTGCCGACGATTCTGCGCTCCTTAATAATCCTAAAGCTGTCCATCGGTCGATTTAATAGCTGACGCTATTCTCCCGCTGGCGCTTTAAGTCTAATTAAGGGCTCTCATCGACAAATAGATTTTCTCGGCATAAATGCGTATTCTACTTGATGAAAGTAATTTAAACTTATTATTTCACTTGAATTTTTTATTTCTTTTAGATTTTTTATAATATAGTTTATTTAAAAACGTGCTATCTGCTGTATATGAAGCTGCATCGCCTCCGAAACAACTAATAATAAAAGAAATAATGGTAGCTATAACTTTTCTTAAAATTTTCATTTTTAAACCCCTTTTATTTTAATCATGAAGTCTTGCTCTAATCCATTCATATAAACCAATAAATAGCCCTATCGCAAATATATAAGGCAAACCATAAGCGATATACCAAATCAATGTCATAAAGCCTTCAGATGCTTTAATTTTGCTTGCTATGGCTTTTTGTAATATATCTACATGCAAGAAACTCATAAAGTCACTGCCTATGGTCATAATTAAAGCAAACAGCATAAAGACTAATAACATTGATCCAATCCCTGTAAATAATTGTTTTTGTCTCTTCTGATAATGCTCATGTGATGCTCTCACTTCACGTAACATTTCTTTGTTTTCATCTTGAACTTTACGAATCTCTTGTCGTAGTTCTGCTTGAATCTCTTCTGTATTGACTTTGTTTAAATTATCTTGAAGTAATCTTACGAAATCATTATGTGTTTTTATGCTGTTATCTCGAAAGTCCTTCGTCGTCTCTTTCAATTTTGATGTGATTGCTTCTTGTTCTTTCTCTCTCGTTTTCTGGCTCTCTTCTATCTCTGCCAAATACTTTACGATTAGCTTGTTTTGTCTTTTGAGCTCGTTCAATTCTTCGTTGTTTAAGTTGCTCTGTGTGTTGCTCGATGGCATCCCAGTTGACCTTGAATCCGTCTGCATAGTCGGGTTCTCTTTGTTGTTCTTGATGTCTTTCATGCTCATCATCAATCGCCCCTTTTTCATAATCTGAACCTAGCGTTCGTCCACGCACCCATTTATTTGCATTTTCAGGCTTGTATGAGATTGTTTCGCCACGAACCTTAACTTTTACTCCTTTTGCTTCTAAATGCTCTGAAAACGTCTCTAAATTGCTTGTATGTGTTTTTGTATTTTCAATCAATTCACGTAATTCATCTTTCCAAGAGTATTCTTCTCTATCAAAGACAATCCCTTTTTCTGCCTGAGTGTAGCGAATTTGTGCCTGTCTGTTTGGAATGGATAGATGATGTGAAACACATATATCATCATTTGCTTTTTTAACGAATTCACGTTGTTTTTTATTACTCTGATATTTCCGACCTGTCTCGAGGTCAATTGAATTGATCACGATATGATTGTGCACATGGTCTGTATCTGCATGTGTGTAAACGGCAACTTGATGATTCGGTGCTATCTTTTCTGCAAGTTCTAAGCCGAGTTGATTACATTGTTCTGGCGTGACTTCACCAGGTTTAAAAGACTGAATAATCGTATGCGCTTGAATCCCATTTTCTTTACCATACAAAGCTCTTGTTTGTTTAAAAGCCGATTTTGCATAATCTACATCACAATTCAAACCACTTTTTTCTACTGCTCGTTTCTCTGCGTAATTGATTGCCCGACTTGCTGATTTTGTATTGCCTAATTTAGTTGTTGCCATATCTCATCAAGCCTTTCACGCAACTCATTGATATTACGTTCTAACGCTGGATAATTAGGTGCGTCATGTTGATGTTGGTTACAATATTTCGCAATCTGATTTGCATTTGCACCTAACTTACTTAAATCTTTGGCTATCGATTGTCGCGTTTCTTTATCAAATTTAGGTGCGACCAATCGACTACCCTGTGCCTTTTTCTTAACGAAATTAGGCACACTCATATTTAAAGTATCGGCAGATTGCCTTAACTTTAAATATTCAGATTCGCTCACACGAAAACTAATTTGTTTCGGCTCCTTACGGTTGGGTTTTTGGTTTCGCCCAACAGTTTCGTCGCTAGCCACAAAGTTATTTTGTTCGCTCATCAAATCCCACCACGCTTTCTTCGAAAGAAATTACTTGATGAAATCTAGCTTACAGGGTAAGCTAGATTTCATCAAGTAATTATGTGGTTTGGCAAGCGTCGTATTTTATAGCCACTTCGTTCTAAAAATACCGGCTTGATGGGGATATCCCCATACCCCTTATGTTTTTGCTAACGCAAAAAATGAGTGGCAGATTGCTAGCCACTCATAGTTCAAACCCTAATTCAAAATCAAAAGCCCAGCAACCAAAAATGTGGTTGCCGATATCCATAAATTTTAAAACTCAATTAAAAATAAAATAATAAATATCAAACCTAAAATTCCAAGTACCCAACCACTTACTTTCTTTTTCAAAATTCCCGGAATAGAATATATTGTAAATGCTAAAAGTGCAAATAACGTAGGTAAATCACTATTATCTGGAATTATAATCATAAGTAAAATAGCAATAATCAATAAAATACCAACTAAAATATTAATTAAATTAGTTAAAAGACTATACTCTTCTTTTTTCAAAAAATCATCTCCATTTTCCAATTTAGTATTATTCATATTTATAAAATTTAATTCACTTCCAAAATC
>NZ_JBBOVL010000007.1:0-2390 GCF_038006565.1 Staphylococcus sp. FSL W8-0304
AGAATCTATTGAATTACAAAAGCATATTACTGAATTTTATAACTAACGTTAGCTCATCAAAGCTAGCGTTTTTTTATGCTTTTTTGCCCCTGCAGGAACTATAGCGTTCAACCAGCATGGTTGCCCATTTTTTATGCCAATTTTTAAATTTGCATGTAGATGGGCAGTGTCTAAAAAATTCAACACTGGTTTTGCTCAAATTTTTGTTTGTGAAAAGCAATTATTTTTATTCGGCTCTTATTTGCGTTTTAAGAGCCGATATAAGTTTTTAGGTATAAAACTATATAAATAACCCTTAATTCTTCAAAATACCCCTTAAAATTAAAAAATAAAGGCATTCTGATTTTGAATAAATGTTTGAACAAAAATAAAGAGCTATCAAAATGATAGCTCTAAGCCTTCCCCTATAATTATAAGTATAATAAACGATGATAATACTATGAAACGCTAAGAGAAGACGTGTATCTATTATAGCATGGCATTTATGCCGAGAAAATTTATTGATGTTGAGAAGAACCCTTAACTAAACTTGCAGACGAATGTCGGCATAGCGTGAGCTATTAAGCCGACCATTCGACAAGTTTTGGGATTGTTAAGGGTTCCGAGGCTCAACGTCAATAAAGCAATTGGAATAAAGCAATTAATGCGATGTTCCGAAAATGTTTAACGAAACTACGCCGACTATGATTAAAACTATAGATACTATAGTTATTAGATTTATTTGTTCTTTGAAAATAATTATTGAGACTACGGTTGTTAAGACTAAACCTAGTCCCGCCCAAGTTGCATAAGTTATATTTAGTGGTAGGTGTTGCATTGTTTTACTTAAAAAATAGAAACAAATTCCAAATGAAATTATTGTTCCTAAGGATGGTATAAATTTTGAAAAGCCTTCTGAAGATTTAAGAAATGCACTTCCAATAACTTCAGTACTTATGGCTATTATTAAATAAATATAAGGCATTTTTAACTCCTTTTAATTTTCGTATTTTATTTAATTTTATTCTAAGTATTTTTTAATTGTAGTCTTGTATTTTGAGTGTCATTCGCGTGGTATTTTTGTGGATTGATGGTTTTTGAAAGGTTTTTGAAACGAGTTGAAAACGAGTTTCTTCTTGTCTTGATAATAAGGGTAACTATTCCCGGCGATGTATAACCCTTTCAATTCATTGGTATAACTGGTTTGAAGCATAAAAAAAGTTGCTTTTTCTAGCATACTATTGTATCGTTTTAGGTGTCTAATCCAAACGAAAAAAATAGAAAAGGAGAAAAAAGCAACTTTTTTATGCATAGTTTTTGAGAAAACTAAGTTGTTTTTGTGTATTATCGTATGGAAAAGTATACTGAGAAAAAGCAAAGAAATCAAGTATTTAAAAATTTTATTGAACGTCATATCGGGGAGAATCAAATGGATTTGGTTAAAAATTGTAATACATTTTTGTCTTTTGTGACGGATAAAAAATTTGAAAAAAAGAAATTATATAAATCGAATCCTTGTAAGAATCGATTTTGTCCGGTATGTGCGTGGCGTAAAGCAAGAAAAGATGCATTAGGATTATCGTTAATGATGCAATATATTAAGCAAGAAGAAGATAAGCAATTTATCTTTTTGACACTTACGACACCAAACGTTACAGATGAGCATTTAGAAAGTGAAATTAAGAATTATAATCATGCCTTTCAAAAGATGTTTAAACGCAAAAAAGTAAATGCGATCACTAAAGGTTATGTAAGAAAATTAGAGATAACGTATAACTCAAAGCGTGATGATTATAATCCGCATTTTCATGTTTTGATGGCCGTTAATAAATCATATTTTAAAGATACAAAAGCTTATATTAGTCAAAAAGAATGGTTAAATTTATGGCGAGATGTAACAGGAATTTCTGAAATTACGCAAGTTCATGTTCAAAAAATTAAGCAAAATAGCAATAAAGAATTATATGAAATGGCTAAATATTCTGGTAAGGATAGTGACTATTTAATTAATCAGAAAGTGTTCGACGCATTTTATAAATCTCTTAAAGGGAAACAAATTCTTGTTTATTCTGGATTATTTAAAGACGCAAGAAATAAATTAAAAAATGGCGATTTAGATTATCTTAAAGATATTGACCCGACTGAATATATTTATCAAATTTTTTATATTTGGAATCAAAAAGAATACTTAGCAAGTGAAATTTATGATTTAACTGAACAAGAAAAAGAAAAAATAAATCATCAAATGATAAACGAAATCGAGGAAGAAAAATGATATTAAATTGCGATAAGTTTTTTGTAGAAGAGTTACAAAAATATGGTTACGACATTGATTATAAAAAAATAATGGATATATATAAGGCTTCTAGAAATTCAGAAGGTTTTAAAAAAAGACAAGCTAAAAAAGAAAG